>JBJMPB010000066.1:0-2659 GCA_045803455.1 Gemmatimonadales bacterium
GTTAACCTGGTGCACGACGCCGTCAGCGGGCAGCGGGTCGTCGGCCGATTCGGCTGGAAGGCCAACACCCCGAACCTGTTCCAACAGGCCGCCGGGGCGTACAACGGTGACATGGGGGTGACCTCGCCTCTGTTCCCGGCCGAGTCTTGCTCCGGCCGCAGCAAGGATCCGGGCTGCAACAATGTCCATGCCGCCGAGGTCGACGGCGAGACGGTCTCGAACGTCGCGTTCTATACCCAGACTCTTGCCGTCCCGGCTCGGCGAAACCTGAACGATCCCAACGCACTCAGAGGGGAAACGGTCTTCTACGCGGCGAGGTGCGATGGCTGTCACACGCCGACCTTACGAACCGGGGTGCTGCCCGGAATTCCCGAGGTCTCCAATCAGGTGATCCATCCGTATACCGACCTCCTGGTCCACGACATGGGACCTGGGCTGGCCGATGGGCGGCCCGACTTCCAGGCGTCGGGCAGTGAGTGGCGCACGCCGCCGCTCTGGGGCATCGGACTGGTCGCCACCGTGAACGGGCACACTCGCTTCCTGCACGACGGGCGTGCGTATTCGCTCATGGAGGCGGTGCTCTGGCATGGGGGCGAGGCCACGGCGGCGCGCGACCGGGTCAAGCGTTTGCCCAAGCGCGACCGCGATGCGCTGATCGCCTTCTTACAATCGCTGTAGGACTACTCGAGGCTGAGCACGACCGGCTCATCGCTTCCGGGTTGTAGCTGGGGATAGCGGGCGAGGATACGTCCACAGGTGTTCCAGCGGAGGATCGCTTCGTCGTTCCCCGCAGGGCGCTGAGACTCGGCCCTCTCGTACCAGCTCATCGCATCCCGGAACCACTGATAGGCCATTTGCCCCGACCTTGGCGTGCCGGATCGAAGCTGCGCCTTGGCGCAGCGCTCGCAGATGATGCCCGCGTAGTAGGCGCGCTTGTATTCATCCTGGAGGCGGGGCAGCACCTCACGTGCCCGGCGCACGCCTTCTGTCGGGGCGGTCCCGAACTGGTCGGTGATCGCCAGGAGAAGCGTAATCAGCGCCTGCTGATTGTCCGGACTCACTGATAGCACATCCAGGCAGATGCTCTCGGCCGAGCTTGGGTCGTTGATGATGCGATAGCGCTCCGCCTTCTGTAATGCAGCGGGGACGCCTTCCTTGGAGATCGGCTTGGGTTGGAACATGAGGTCGAGGGTCCAGGGTCGAGGGTCGAGGGTCGAGGGTCGAGGGCTAACCTAGATACGACTCTCGACTCTCGACTCCAACCCCATGGGCGAATTCGATACTCCCAGAGATGTCTTGATGCTGTGAGTTTCTGGCCGCCAGATCACATTACGACATCCTCGACACCTCAGACGATCGGTCCATTTGGGCGACTTCAGACAGCTCGAAGTCTGGCAGAAGTCCCAACAACTGGCGGGCTCAATTTACCGGCTAACGGGTGCGTTTCCACCCGCTGAACGCTACGGGCTCAGTGCACAGATGCGCAGGGCAGCTGTTTCAGTTTCCGCTAACCTCGCCGAAGGCTGCGGACGAATGGGAGATGCTGAACTGCGCCGATTCATCCGGATCAGCCTGGGATCACTCGCGGAACTCGAATGTGAGCTGATGCTAGCGAAAGACCTTCAGCTAGTCACCCAGAAAAGCTCGAGTGATCTCCTGCGGGCGATCGGTTCAATACGTGGAATGCTTCACAGCCTCCACCGAAATCTCCCGATCTCCCGCGTCAATCCGCTAGACCCTAGACCCTAGACCCTAGACCCTAGACTCTGGACCCCCTGCTGAAAATCTTCACCAACTTTCCAATCGGATCGAAGTATTCATCGACCACCCGCTCCTTGAGCGGAATGATCGCGTTATCGGTGATGGTTATGTGCTCCGGGCACACCTTGGTGCAGCACTTGGTGATATTGCAGTACCCGATGCCGTGGGCCCGACGAAGCTCCTCGATCCGGTCTTCCACATCGAGGGGATGCATTTCCAGGGCGGCCACATGGACCAGGAATCGGGGACCGATAAAATCGTCATGAAGCTGATGGTCCCGCAGCACGTGGCAGACATCCTGGCACAGAAAACATTCGATGCACTTGCGGAACTCCTGAACCCGGTCAACGTCCGACTGATCCATGCGCCAGGTGCCGTCCGGGGCGTCCGCGGCGCGTGCTTTAAAGGGCCTGATCCGCTGCTTGACCTTGAAGTTCCAGGAGACGTCGGTCACCAGGTCCTTTACCGGAGGGAAGGCGCGCATCGGCTCGACCGTCACCGGCTTCTCCAGCGGCAATTCGCTCAGCCGCGTCATGCACATGAGTTTGGGTGAGCCGTTCACCTCGGCCGAGCAGGAGCCACATTTGCCGGCCTTGCAATTCCAGCGCACCGCGAGATCGTTGGCCTGTTCGGCCTGAATCTGGTGAATGACGTCGAGCACTACCATGCCCGGTGAAATGGCAGTGGCGTAGTCCACCAGCGTCCCGCCCTCCCGATCGCCCCGCCAGACCCGGAACACGGCTCGATCGCTGGGCTCGCGCTTGGGCTCCGGGGGCTGTTTCTCCTGAACTTCGCCGGTCTCGGCGAGGTCGGGCTGCATCGTTTCGGTGGTAACGGCCGAACTGGTCATGGATGCTCCTGGACCGACTAGATCCTTCGCTTCGCTCAGGATGACCGC
>JBJMPB010000074.1:0-3588 GCA_045803455.1 Gemmatimonadales bacterium
AAGATGATCATCGGCATGCTCAGCAACAGGCCGATGACGAGCAGCACCGTGTCGCCCTTGGCCGCGGCGGCGATGGCGATCACGTTGTCCAGGCTCATCACCGCATCCGCGACCACGATGGTCCGGACCGCCGCCCACAGGCTGCCGTGATGCTCGCCGGCTTGCGCCGGGTTCACATCGTCTTCCGGCAGCATCAGGCTCACGGCGATCCAGAGCAGGAGGACGGCACCGACGAGCTTCAGGAAGGGCAGGCCCAGCAGCGTGCCGACGAAGGTGGTGAATACCACCCGCAGGATGATCGCTGGGCCAACACCGAGCAGAATACCCCATTTGCGCAACCCCTGGGGCAGCGAGCGGCAGGCCAGCGCAATGACCACGGCGTTGTCGCCGCTCAGCAGGACGTTGATCCAGACGATCTCGCCAAGGGCTAGCCAGAACGTGTTGTCAGCGGCCATGGAGCTGCGGTTCCGGCTTCATCGTGGGGTCTGGCCGCCTGCCGTCCACGACGAAACGGTCCCCGCGCTAAGAGTTCCGCCAAAGCCGCCTTCAGCCGGCCCTGCTGCCCGCGCCCGGTATGCCAGCCTCCTCGAGCGCGCGACGCTCGTCACCTGAAGCCTCGGTCTCGGCACCGGAGGGGTTGCGCAGGTGGACGGGCTTGGCCTTGCGACGGTGCTGCATGTTGAGCAGCTCGATGAAGACCGAGAACACCATGGCCGTGTAGATGTAGCCCTTGGGCACGTGCGCGCCGAAGGCGTCGGCCACCAGGGCCATACCGATCATGATCAGGAAGCCGAGCGCCAGGATCTTCACGGTGGGGTGCGCCTCGACGAACGTTGCCACCGGGCCGGAGGCGGCCATCAGCACGATCATGGACAGGATCACCGCCACCGCCATGACCCAGATCTCGTTGGCCATCCCGACGGCGGTGACGATCGAATCGATCGAGAACACCAGGTTGATCAGCGCGATCTGGGTGACCACGGCGGCAAAGTTGGCCATGACCTTGGCGCTGGCCTCGCCCTCCTCGCCTTCGAGGCTGTTGTGGATCTCGTGGGTCGCCTTGTAGATCAGGAACAGCCCGCCGAGGGCGAGGATCACATCCTTGCCCGAGACGCCATGCTCGAAGACGAAGAACATCGGCTCGGTCAGGCCGATGATCCAGCCGATGAAGATGAGCAGCACGAGCCGCGGCACCAGGGCCATGGTCATGCCGGCGTAGCGGGCCGTGGCCTGCCGTTCCTTCGGCAGCTTGCCGACCAGCACCGCGATGACCACGAGATTGTCGATGCTCAGCACCACCTCGAGCACGGTGAGGGTGAGCAGGCTGGTCAGGGATTCGAGCATGGCCGGCAGTCCGCTGGGCGTGGGCGGTTCAGGCAGCACCCTCGGCACCGCCGTGACGCTGGCGACGGCGCAGCAGGATCGGGGTGATCACCAGCAGGACCGCGATGGCCAGGAGCAGGAGCGAGATCGGGTGGGTGAAGAACACCGAAAGGTCGCCCTGGCTGATCGACAGGGCCCGGCGGAACTGCTGCTCGGCCAAGGGCCCGAGGATCAGGCCGACCACGCAGGGTGCGACCGGCACGTCCAGGACCCGCATGCCGAAGCCCAGGATGCCGATCACCCACAGGATGATGAGGTCGACCACGTTGTTGTTGAGCGTGTAGGCGCCCATGGTGGCGAAGACCAGGATGCCGGCGTAGAGCCAGGGCTTGGGGATGTGCAGCAGCTTCACCCAAATCCCGGCCATGGGCAGGTTCAAGACCAGAAGCAGCACGTTGCCGATGTAAAGGCTGGCGATTAGGCCCCAGACCAGGTCGGGACTGCTCTCGAACAGCAGCGGCCCTGGCTGGAGCCCGTACTGCTGGAACGCCGCGAGCAGGATGGCGGCGGTGGCGGAGGTCGGCAGGCCCAGCGACAGCAGGGGGGCCAAGGTGCCAGCGACCGCGGCGTTGTTGGCGGCCTCGGGGCCGGCCACAGCTTCGATCGCACCCTTGCCGAACTCCTCGGGGTTCCGGGCCAGGCGCTTTTCGATCAGGTAGGAAAGGAAGGTCGGGATCTCGCTGCCGCCGGCAGGCAGGGCGCCGATCGGGAAGCCCAAAAGCGTGCCACGCAGCCAGGGCTTCCAGGAACGGCCCCAGTCCTCGGCGCTCATCCAGATGGAGCCGACGAGGCCGTAGATCTCCTCCTTCTCGAACTTGTGCCGTGCCGCCGCGTAGAGCGTCTCGCCGATCGCGAACAGGCCGACGGCCACGACCACCGTGTCGATCCCGTCGAGCAGTTCCATGACGCCCATGGTGAACCGCGCCTGTCCGGTCTGCAGGTCGATGCCGACCAGGCCCAGCGCCAAGCCGATGAACAGGCTGGCCAGACCGCGCACGAGGCTGTCGCCCAGCACCGCGGTGACCGTCGTCAGGGCCAGGACCATCAGGGCGAAGTATTCCGCCGGGCCGAACAGCAGGGCCAGCTTGACCAGCTGGGGTGCGACGAAGCTCAAGGCCAGCGTGGCGATGGTGCCGGCGACGAACGAGCCGATCGCGGCCGTCGCCAGGGCCTGCGCGCCCCGCCCCTTGCGCGCCATCATGTTGCCATCGATGGCGGTGACGATCGAACCCGATTCGCCCGGCGTGTTGAGCAGGATCGAGGTGGTCGAGCCGCCGTACATGGCGCCGTAGTAGATCCCGCCGAACATGATGAAGGCGGCGGTGGGATCGAGCTGGGCGGTGACGGGCAGGAGCAGCGCCACCGTCAGCGCCGGCCCGATGCCCGGGAGGACCCCGATCGCCGTGCCGACCGTGACCCCGAGCGCGGACCAGAACAGATTCATCGGGGTGAGGGCCACGCCGAAGCCGTGGCCGAGTGCCGCCAGCGTTTCCATGGTCCGCGCCTTTCTATTCAGCTTCTTCGTCGGAGGCGGGCAGAAGTCTTTCGATGGCCGTGCCGATGGGCAGGGTCAGGCCCAGGCCGTAGTTGAAGATCACGAAGGTGAGACCGGAGAGCGCGAAGCCGATCAGCACGGTGATGACGAATCGACGCTCCGCGAAGGCAAGCGAAGTCGTGATGAACAGGAGCGCGGTCGCGATGATCCATCCCAGGCTTTCGACCAGGAACATCTGCAACAGCAGCCCAGCCGATACCAGGGCCACGGCCCGCCAATCGAGCTCGAAGCCACGCTCGTGCGCGATGTGGCCGAAGAATGCCTGCCAGAGCACGCCAACCCCGACGGCGAGGAGGCCGAAGGCAATCAGGGACGGGAACAGGCGCGGCCCGATGGCGGCGTTGGACGGGGCTACCTCCAGCAGCGAGGTCTCGATCGCGATGAACAGGCCCAACCCCAAAACCACGCCGCCCAGCACAGCCTCACCAACTCGCAGGCCGATGCCGGTGGTCATCGTCGTATCCTCCCCCTTGTCAGATCAACCCGAGATCCTGCAGGATTCCCTCGATCCGGGCGCGCTCCGGTGCGAGGAAGGACGCGAACTCGGCCGCCGGCTGGTACATGTCCACCCAGCCCCGTTCCTTCAGCAGGGCCTGCCATTGCTCGCTGCGGACCATCTCGCCCAGGGCGTTGTCCAGGGCCTGCTTGTC
>JBJMPB010000105.1:0-2815 GCA_045803455.1 Gemmatimonadales bacterium
TCGGCGGGCGGAAGGTGCTGCAGTTGCGCCGCTCCGACGATCAGCCCGGCAAAGCTACGGAATGCTTCCCGGAGGCTGGGGCGCAAATCCGGAATGCGGTCGGCAATGCGGGCTGTCTCGAGCAGCGGCTTGCCCCACTGCGTAGCATGTCTGTCGAGCGTGGCCAGACTGGTTTCCCCCAGACCCCGTCGGGGGACGCCGACCGCTCGGAGGAACGCCTCGTTGTCCGACGGATTCGCGATCAAGCGGAGGTAGGCCAGCAGGTCTTTGACTTCACGCCGCTCGTAAAAGCTGATGGCGCCGATCAAACGGTAGGGTACCCCAGCCCGCCGGAAAGCTTCCTCCAGAGCGCGCGATTGGGAATTGGTGCGGTAAAGCACCGCCATTTCGCTATACGACCAATCCGAGCCGGCACTTCGCTTCTGCAGCTCGCGAACGATCCACTCGGCTTCGTCCCGCTCGTCTGCGGCCGCAACCAGCGTTACGGTCTCGCCACCGCGACGGCGCGTGGTGAGTGTCTTGCCGATTCGTCCGCTGTTCTCCGCGATGACTCCGTTGGCCGCATCCAGGACGATCTGGGTCGAACGATAGTTCTCCTCCAGTCGGATCAATTTGGCCCCGGGAAAGTCCTTGAGAAAATCCTGCATGTTCCGGACGTCTGCCCCTCGCCAGCCATAAATGGATTGATCGTCGTCTCCCACCGCGCACACGTTGCCATGCGAGCCGATCAGGCGGATCAGCTCGTACTGGGCTCGATTGGTATCCTGGAACTCGTCTACCAGGATGAAGCGGAACCTGTTCTGGTACGCCCGCAGTCGTTCGGGGTGCTCGCGGAAGAGCTTCAGCGGATGGAGCAGAAGGTCGTCGAAGTCCATGGCGTTCGCCGCCTTCAGCGCCGGTCCCAGGGCCCCATACACCTCGGCTGACACCTGAGCCAGACGATCGAAGCTGGCCCCGTTGGCCAGATCGGCGGGTGAGACCATCCGATTCTTGGCCGCTGAAATGACCGACTGCACCGCCCGGGGCGGGAACAGCTTGGTCGAATGCCCCTGCTGTTCCATCAGCCGGCGGATCAAGCTGAGACGGTCATCCTCATCGTAGATGGTAAATTGTCGGGTAAAGCCCAGCAGTTCCGCCTCCCGCCGCATGATTCGGGCGGAGAGGGAGTGGAAGGTCCCGATCCACAGCCCGGAAGGGTTCCGGTTCAGCAACCGCCCAATCCGATGCTTCATCTCTCCGGCGGCCTTGTTGGTGAAGGTCACCGCGAAGATACGGTCGGGAGGCACACCGTGGCGGTCGATCAGAGCGGCAATGCGCATGGTCAGGACTCGGGTCTTCCCCGAGCCCGCTCCCGCGAGAACAAGTAGCGGCCCTTCGACATGCTCTACCGCTTCCCGTTGCGCCGGGTTCAGCGCGGGCTCGAGTTCCGTCGGCGAAGCCTCGATCACGTCTCCCGCCCCGCGAGCGGCACTCGAATGGCAAAACAGGTTCCCCGTTCCACCGACTCCAGCATCAACACGCCCGCGTGGGCGTCTTCCACTACGCGTCGCGAGAGCGCAAGCCCGATTCCCCAGCCACCACGCTTGGTGGTGATCCCGGGCTCGAACAGTGTCCGGCGCAGCTCCTTGGCCACCCCCGGACCATCGTCTATGACGCGAATGACACCCATATGATCCTCGGCTCCGACCCGCAGGATAATCGTACCGGGCCGGCCTTGCAGCGCATCAATTGCGTTCTTCACCAATGATTCCAGCGCCCACTCCAACAGCACCGGATCGCCCAGAATGGTAGGGCCTACCCCCGCGGCCTCCACCCTGAAGTCGATCATGTTGGCATGGCGCGGCAGCCTGGGCCGGAAATAGCCGGCCACCCGGTCAGCCAGAGCTCCCAGTCCAATCGGCTCGCGCTTGGCCGGGTTTCCGATCCGCTCGAACCGTTGTGCCACGCGATCCAGGCGCTCGGCATCGGCCGAAAGATGATCGGCCAGTCCGGGTGGTGGTGTGGCGTGGGAACGCACCCGCTCAATCCATCCCTGCAGACTGGTGAGCGGAGTACCCATCTGATGGGCGGCTTCCCGCGCCATCGCCACCCAGAGTCGGTCACGTTGCGCCGACATCGCGCTCCGGTAGGCAAACACCGCCACCGCCACCATGACCGCGATGGTGAGTCCCTGCAGCACCGCCAGCGCGATCAGATTGCGCTGAGCCGGGAGCGGCCCGTAATGCACTGTCCCGATCGCCGCATCGCTGATCGGCGGATTTTGCCGGTCGAGCCGTGCCGCATATGCCTTGACCCGCGGATCATCCAGGGGCGCCTCGAATGGCAAATTTGCCGCCGCGGTAACCCGTCCCGTCCGGTCGGTTACCACCAGCGGCAGTCCCAGCGATCGCACCTGTTCTCCCAAGCGGAGCAACGCTTCGGCTTCGGCTCCGGCCCGCGGATTGTTCAACCCGCCGAATACACCGGAGTAGAGCCGGCTGGTGGCCGTGGCATCGGCTTGAAAGTGCCGGAAGATCAGAATTCCAGTGCCCAGACTCAGCGCGGCGAGCAATGCTACCAGCGCAGCCACCATGGTGGGGGCCAGTCGCTGCAGCCGGTCGCTACGCACAGGGAGTCAAACGATCGACGCCCATGTAGGGGACCAGCGCTTCCGGTATCCTGACTGACCCGTCGGCCGCCTGGTTGTTCTCCAGCACCGCGATGATAGTGCGGGGAAACGCTACGCCCGAGGCATTCAAGGTGTGCACCAGCTCGGGCTTGGCTTTGGGAGCCGGACGATAACGGATGTTCGCCCGGCGAGCCTGGTAATCGGTGA
>JBJMPB010000188.1:0-2766 GCA_045803455.1 Gemmatimonadales bacterium
CTTTGACCGGCGCATCATCCGCACGGGCCGCAGCAAGACCCCGGGCCGGTTCCGCACCCGGGTCATCACCAACGGGGTCATCCCGTCCCTGCACATCGACTACAAGCACTCCACGATCAAGCAGTACCACAATTGCGACGCGAGGTCGCACGCGATGAGTGAGTACGTCGGGTTGGAGGTTCAGCCGATGCTGAAGACGTAGTCCGGGTCAGTGTCCAAGACCTGTCCCCACCGTGACGTGCGTGACTGCTGCGGCCAGCAGCGGCCGGGTGCGAAGCTCACGGGAAAGCCCAAGGGCTCCCGCTCCGTCCGGGGGCCACAGGCGAGGGGAAGACTGGGCACGGGGTGAATACCAGTGAACCCTCGCTGATGCCTCGTTAATTGCCCATCCTGGGACGGTCGCGGTGCCAGGGTGATAGGGACCGGCCGTTGGAAGGCGGCGGGTGGCGGCCAAGGATTGTGCGCGGCCGTGTGGACACCACCGTCCTCGGGGTACAGGGGGCACCCAATCCCAGTCGTGTCTCATACGTGCGGAACACGGAAACCCCGTCAGGGTCCGCCGCGCCGTGAAGGACGGCGGTAAGCCGGAGGCAACGATGGACCAACTCCGCTGGCGGGACAGGATGCCCAAGAAGCGAATGCCGGCGGCCGAAAGGCGACAGGAAACCGAGATGAGGTCGATCAGCCCTCTGCTGGTCGTCTCGCATAACTGGCCGGATACCGGGCGGGGAACCGTCCGGGCGCGAAAGCGCGCCCACATGGGCAGGTGAGCCTTTGAAGAGATCAGCCGGAACAGCCGGAACCGAAGCACAAGTTAGGCGCCATTCTGTGGTGAACGGACCGGAGGACCCCCGGCCGGAGCCAGATCTCGACGTGGTCGACTGGGACTGGGTCGATTGGTCGGGCTGCGAACGGGAGGTACGGCGACTACGGCAGCGGATCTTCAAGGCGACGCAGGAAGGCGACTGGCCCCGGGTCAGAAGCCTGCAGAAGCTGATGTTGCGTTCCCGGTCGAACACGCTGCTGAGCGTGCGGCAGGTCACGCAACGCAATGCTGGGCGCAAGACCGCGGGGATCGACGGGGAGGTCGCGCTGACCTCCCAGGCCCGGGCGGACGTGGCGGCGCGCGTGCGCTCCACGATCGCGACCTGGCAGCCTCCCGCGGTCAAGCGGGTGTACATACCGAAGGCAGCAAACCGCGCGAAGCTACGGCCGCTCGGAATCCCCGTGATCATGGACCGGTGCCACCAGGCGCGGGTGCGTAACGCGTTGGAGCCCGAGTGGGAGGCCCGGTTCGAGCCCAGATCGTATGGGTTTCGGCCGGGCCGCAGCTGCCAGGACGCGATCGGCGCGATCTACACCACGTGCAAAGGCCCCCGGGCCAAACGGGTGTGGGCGCTCGACGCGGACCTGGCCGCGGCGTTCGACCGAATCGATCATGCTCATCTACTCGGCACGATCGGGGCGTTCCCGGCCAGGGAGATGATCCACGACTGGCTGAAAGCGGGCGTGTTCGAATCGGGCAAGGGATTCGCGCCGACCGAGGAAGGAACTCCCCAGGGCGGCGTGATTTCACCTTTGCTCCTGAACGTCGCGCTGCACGGGCTGGAGGAGGCCGCCGGGGTCAGCTATGCGACCTCCGGCTCCGGTGCCAGTGAGACCAAGCCAGGTTCACCGGTACTGATCAGATACGCTGACGATATGGTCGTGCTCTGCCACACCCGTGAGCGGGCCGAACAGATCAAGGCGCGGCTCGCGGACTGGCTGACGCCCAGGGGCCTGTCGTTCAACGAGGACAAGACGCAGATCGTCCACCTCGCCGAGGACGGGCTCGACTTTCTGGGGTTCAACGTCCGCCGCTACCGCTCCAAGCTGCTGATCAAGCCCAGCAAGGCGGCCATCAGGCGGGTCCGGGAAAGGCTCGCGGTCGAGATACGCACGTTGCGCGGATCGAACGCGGACGCGGTCATCGCGCGGCTCAACCCAATCATTAAGGGATGGGCGGCCTACTACCGGGGCGTGGTGTCGTCCAAGGTGTTCCACACCCTGGATTACCAGATGTGGAAACTCACCTACAAGTGGGCGACGTGGCACCACAACAACAAGCCGAAGCCGTGGATCGTCGACCGCTACTTCGGCAAACACAACAAGTTCAGGAACGACCACTGGGTGTTCGGCGACCCCGACAACAACACCTACCTGATCAAGTTCTCCTGGACCGACATCGTCCGACACGTCATGGTCACCGGCGCGGCCTCACCCGACGACCCCGCCCTGACCGACTACTGGGCCAAACGGCGACACAAGGTCAAGCCCCCGCTGGACAACTACACGCTGCGCCTGCTCGCCAGGCAGGACGCACGCTGTCCGCTCTGCGGAGACCGCCTGCTCGCCGCCGACCAGCCACCACAATCCCCGCACGACTGGGAACGATGGTGGCTACAGGTCACCCGCAAGGCAATAACCGTGGACTACCTCGTCCACCACGGGAGACCCGGCCGACCGGACAATGATCAAACCCGCCTCGTGCACGCCTCCTGCCACCGCGGGCTCCGCGCCCGCCTCCGCGGGACACCAGCACAGTCAACCTGCCCGCCCTTGCGGCTTGCTTGAGCCGTATGCCGCGATGAGTGGCACGTACGGTTCTCAGGGGGCCCCGGATGAGCAATCATCCGGGGCTACCCGGCGGAAGGCAGGGCACTGCGCACCGAAACCACCATCAACGACACCCGCGACTTCGGGCTCTCCAAACGGCTGACCAACCTG
>JBJMPB010000225.1:0-3420 GCA_045803455.1 Gemmatimonadales bacterium
AGATCGCTTCGCAGATCGTTACGCACGTACTGTGGTCCGGTGATCACCATTACCCCAGCCCAGAAAAGGGCAAGCCAGCCTGCCACCTCGGCGAAGGTTCCCTCTGGATCGAACGAGAGCAGGGCCACGATTCCACCGGCCAGCGCGACCGAAACCGCCACGTTGTGTATCCTGCGCGTTCGGGTAGCTGCCACCAGATTCTTCCACAGAATGGCGCCGGCCGGCCATCCAGTAGCGGAGAGCCGAACCGGTGTCCGTCTGGGCTGGGACCGAGTTGTGGAAGCGGTGGGGCTCCCACTCGCCAGCGCGGTGGCTCGGCGGAGCGACACTTCCGCCGCAGCCTCCTCGAACGCTGTGTCAGAGCGAACGACCCACACGTAGTGCAGCACCATGAGGAGCAGGGCGGGCCCCAGGGCCGCGAGCCAGTCCGCCACGCTGTGAGCGCCGAGCGGGCGAATCAGGATCCGGAAGGGATACGTCAGGAGGCGCGGAAGCGGATGATCAAACGCGGCAGCCACTGCACTGAGAAAGCCAGACCCCGCCTGCTGCCGCGCGGCCACGATCTCAGGCAAGGCATCGGCTATCCCCCAGACCAGGGCGATGAGGAACCCTCCCAGCAGCGCGAGGGACACTGTCCGGTGACGGGCTCCGAGTCGTCCGTGCTCCGACAGGCTGGTGCGCACGAAGGAGGCGCCGAGCCGGTGAAAGGAGAGGGTCGTCAGCATCACCCAGATCGAGACAACTCTGAGCCAGGGTGAGAGCCCGAAGCGCTCGCGCGACAGGATCAGCGTCCAGAGCAGCGCATTGAACAGGATGAGGAGCTGGCTCCGGAGCAGCTTGAATTGAATCAGTCCCTGCCGCGAGACGGGGCCGGAGAAAAGGAAGGTGACTTCGGCTGGACTGAAGGCCAGGACTCTTCGCTCCACGCCGAAGATCCAGCCCCATGCGACGGCCCCGAAGAGGGCGAACGCTCCGATCAGCTCGAGAGCCTTGGGATCTGCCATCGCGGTTGCCGGAGTTGTCGGACGCTGGCCCATAACGACGAACCAGAGATAAGCCAGGCCGAGCAGGAGTGCCGCGAGGTAGCGGGGACTTCTGAGCTGCCGGATCTGTCTTGCAATGCGGTTGCGGGCCGAGCGCCAGGTGAGATAGCCGAACACGCCGATCATGGCTGGCCGGCGTCGTCCTCCTGGCCGATGAGCGCCAGAAAGACATCCTCCAGTTTGCGCGAGCGCAGGGCTGGCCGCTCCGCCAGAATTTCCGCGATGCTGCCGAACGCAACCGCCTGGCCATGTTGCATTACCAGGACTCTGGTGCAGATCTCTTCGACCAGGTGCAACAGGTGCGAGCTCAAAATCACCGCCGTACCCGCCGCTGCCCGGCGCATGATCGTACTCTTCATCCGTCGGATGCCAACCGGATCCAGGCCGGTCAGCGGCTCATCCAGCAGCAGCGCCTTGGGCTCGTGCAGCAGCCCGCACGCAATGGCGAGCTTCTGTTTCATTCCGCGGGACAACTCTCCCGGAAGGGCATGCTGCTTATCCGAGAGGTCCAGCTCCGCCAACAGACTGGGGATTCGAGCGCTCACATCGCCCAGGCGATAGAGCCGGGCCACGAAGCGAAGATGTTCTTCGACGGTGAGATACTCGAACAGATGCGGCTCGTCCGGAATGAACGCGAGCGACCCCTTGGCCGCGACCGGATCAGTCTTAAGATCGTGGCCGGCGAGTTCTATCCGGCCGCTTGTGGGTATGATGATTCCAGCGATGCTCCGGATGGTGGTGGTCTTCCCAGCGCCGTTGGGACCGACCAGGCCCAGCACCTCCCCGGCAGCCACCGAAAAGCTGAGCCCCTGGACAGCCGGGAAGTCCCCGTAAAGTTTGTGCAAGCCATCCACTTGGATCACGGGTACCCCGCGCAGGACCGGGTGAAACTTTCAGCAGCCGAGCCACGTCACATTACGAAACATATCCCCCAAGCGTAGGGGCAGGCGGAATTTATGCGAAATTACTGGCTGCGAATTGCTC
Source organism: Gemmatimonadales bacterium (assembly GCA_045803455.1). Lineage (GTDB taxonomy): Bacteria > Gemmatimonadota > Gemmatimonadetes > Gemmatimonadales > GWC2-71-9 > CAVVWJ01. The sequence continues at coordinate 2,028 of JBJMPB010000225.1, forward strand.
TCGGTGCGCTGGCCATCTTTGCCGTAGGTATGATCGGCGTCACTTTGGCCAAGCAGGGCGTTGGTCGGGTTCGGCATGTGGTCGAAGGCAGCGGCCCCATCAGCGTTCCCCTGGCGTTCATTCCGTTCCACTTGAATGGTCAGAAGCTCGGCACCGTCAGCAGGGTGGTTTTGCTGCGCGAAGCGCCCAAACAAATCTCGGCAGTGCAGCTCGAAGCCAGGGTGCGGGATTCTGCCGTCGCGCGCGGACTGGCAGGCTGCCGGCTGACCGCCAACCTGGATGAGGACGAGACGCCGGGCAACATGCATATCCCGACCGGCAAGAGGGCAGCAGGGGTGTTCACTTGCCTCCACTCCGGCGACTCCGCGCCCGGCTTTCAGGAGTTCGGCCGGGCCACCTTTCCGCCAGGCAATGTGACGGTGCCGCTGCTGTTGCCGGACGACATGGTAAACGATTTCCGTGAAGGTCACTTTGATGATTCGGACGTGCAAGACTCCATCGGGGCCGCGGCGGAGGCCCAGGCAGAGTCCATCGGCGATGCCGCTGAAGCACGGGCCGACTCGATCGCGGAGGCAGCCTCCAACCGAGCCGATTCCATCATGGCCAACCGCCAACGTCTGGTAGACTCGCTCCGCGAAGAAGGGCAGCGCCGGGCCGACTCAGCGCGTAGTGCTGGACGCGAGTCACGGAACCGCAACCCCAATCCGAACCGTTAAAGACGCTCATGCTTCTGGTTCTGGACAACTACGACAGTTTCACCTACAACCTGGTGCAGTTTGCCGGCGAGCTCGGTGCCGACCCGGTGGTATACCGGAACGATGCCATCTCGGTAGAAGACGCGCTCGCGCTGGGCCCCGAGGCAATCGTCATTTCGCCTGGGCCGTGTACTCCGAGAGAGGCCGGTATCTCGGTGGAGCTGATTCGCGCTGCCAGCGGGCAGGTGCCGATCCTGGGTGTGTGTCTGGGCCACCAGGCCATTGGCGAGGCTTTCGGTGGAAAGGTGGTTCGCGCCGAGCGCCTCATGCATGGCAAGACAACGCTCGTGGTCCACTCGGGTCACCCGCTGTTTCGGGATATCGGCTCACCACTCGAGGTCATGCGCTACCACTCGCTGGTGGTCTCGCCCGAGGGGCTTCCGCGAGACCTGGAGGTCACCGCCTGGTCGGGGGACCGGCCGCCAGGAAGCGAGATCATGGCGCTCTGCCACCGTTCGTTGCCGGTCTATGGGGTGCAGTTCCATCCCGAATCGGTCGGAACCAGGGACGGCAAGCGTATGCTGGGGAACTTCCTTTCCCTGGCCGGGGTACTGCCTGGCTCGGCTCCCGCCGCAATCGTCTAACTCGCTCAAACACAAACAACTAAGGCTAGTCAATTTCGTGCTGAGATGCGCGGC
>JBJMPB010000237.1:0-4219 GCA_045803455.1 Gemmatimonadales bacterium
TGGATCGCGGGCCAGCCCGTTGAGGTCCATTCCCACCCGCAGAGCGAAACGGGGTGCAACTCGGGAGAGCACTCGTCCCAGGGCCATAAGCAGGGGCGGCACGCCGAGCTTGCCGAGCGGCGGGGCCGCGGCGATGACACCCGCCAAACCATCGGGGTAGTGCAGGGCATACTCGAGGACGATCAATCCTCCGAGGCTGTTTCCCAGGACGAAGAGTGGGAGGTTGGGGTGCCACTCCCTCATTCGATCCAAGAAACGCTGAAGATCCTCCCGATATTCAGCCCAGCTTCGGATGTATGCCCGCTGACCGGGTGAGCGGCCATTTCCTCTCAGATCAAAGGCGTAGAGCGCCACGCCCCGGGGTGGAAAGAACTCCGCCAGACTGGGATACAGACCGCTATGGTCGCCCAGGCCGTGCAGGTTCACCAGGACGGCGGCGGGGGCTCGAGCCGGAAGCCAGCTCTGAAAGAAGAGCTCAGTGCCGCCGGATCCGGTGAACCGTCCCTCGTGATGGGACGTGGGCATGCTTGACAAAGTCATCCTCCACTTCGAACATAGTGGGCGCGCTTCCTGGCGTGCAGGACACACGCGTACGGATCGAAGCTCCTCGAGACAGCTTGAACCAGCCATAGTCTCCTCCGCACGGCCTTGAGCAGCCGGTACGTGCAGCTTCACATTGGCGCGAGTCGGACGCCCGCCTCCACCGGTGCGTCGAGGTCCTGCTCCTACTGGTTCTCATTCAACGCATAGAGGTGACGGTGATGGCGTATAACACTTGGGGCTCGAGGCTCGCCGCGGTAGCGGCGCTCGCAGTCTTGTCGGTGGGATGGGCAAATCCGGCTCATGCGCAGTTCGGAAAGCGGCTCAAGGACGCGGTCAAGCGGACGGCCGAGGACAAGGCGATTACCAAGGCTACCGACGAAGAGAGCAAGGCGATTGACAGTGCCATGGCGGGCGGCGGCAAGAAGGGCGATAGCACAGCCGCCGCGGCCGCTCCGGCTGGGCAAACGGCCGCGGCGCCGGCCGCCACCGCGGGCACGGCTGGGGCAGCGGGAGGAGCAGGAGCAGCAGGAGCTCCGGGGGGAACCGCCGCAACCTCGCCCACCGACAAGAAGGCCTGGGCCAACTATGACTTTGTGCCGGGCCAGCGGACGCTCTTCTTTACCGATTTCACCGAAGATCAGGTCGGGAACTTTCCTCAGCGGCTCGAGTTCAAGAACGGACAGCTGGAGATCGTCGAGTTCGAGGGTGGGCAGCGCGCCCTCAAGGCCTCGAGCGACGGTGTCTTCAGCATTCCTCTGCCTGAGACGCTGCCGGAGAAGTTCACCCTCGAGTTCGACATCATCAACCGGAAGTCCCTGGGCGTGGCGGCAAACACCATCACCCTCTACGGCGGCACGGAAGCCAAGTCGAGCGACCAAGGCATGGAAATCGGCTGGGGGCCCAATGCGATCTCCACCATGGGCGGCGGGCTGGAGAATCAGTGGATCGCCACCAAGGACGCGGACAAGCAGCGGTATGTAGGCCATCCCACGAGTTTCCGCATTCTCGCCGACGGCAAGTATCTGAAGGCCTACGCCGACGAGAAGCGCCTGATCAATTTGCCTAAGGCGAGCTTCGCCCGGGGTAAGGCGATTACGGTGAAGCTCGACGGCCGGGATGATGAAGACAATGCGGTGTACCTGACCCGTATCCGGGTGGCGGAGAGCCAGAAGAGCATCTATGACGCCCTAGCCGCGACCGGACGGTGGACTACTCAGGGTATTCTGTTCGACACCGGAAAGTCCGACGTCAAGCCGGAGTCGACTCCCACCTTGAAGGAGATCGCGGCAACGCTCAAGCAGCACCCCGAGCTCAAGATCGAGGTTCAGGGACATACTGATAACGTCGGCAAGCCGGACGCCAACCTGAAGCTGAGCCAGGCTCGGGCCGACGCGGTGAAGCAGGCGTTGACTACGGAGTATGGGATAAACGCGAGTCAGCTGACCGCAAAGGGCTACGGCGACACCAAGCCCGCTACCGACAACAAGACCGCTGAAGGCCGGGCGAACAACCGCCGGGTAGAGTTGGTCAAGTCCTGAGGTAAACCCACGAGGCGCCGCTCGGGAGAGCGGCGCTCTCGTTTCTGCTACATGCCCGCACCTTTCAGCCGGGCCGCTACCAGTTCCATATCCTTCTTTCGAAGCTCCGCCGCGCGGGGCTTGATCGCATCCACCACAGTGGCCGGCACTTCCTGCTGCATCCGCTGAATCTGGGCTTCGTTCCCCTTGCGTAGCTCGTCCCGCTGGGCCTGAGGCAGGCTGGTGGTGTCGATTCCACCGAGGGATGGCGTGAGATAGCCCACCACGGCAGACAGGTTGCTGCGGATGAACTTGTAGCGCTCGGGGTCGACGCCGCCCGCCTTCGCTCCGGCTTCCACCGTGGCCATCTCCTGCACCCCCATCATCGCATTCAGTGTGTCATCGCTGGTCCGCGCGCTCTTGAGCTTGGCGCCGGCTTCGCGCACTGCCTGCAGTTCGCCGTCCATTCCCTTGGTCCAGCGTTCGATGTCGGCTGGAGTAAGGGGCGCGGAGGTGGGGCTGCCGGTTGGCTGTGGGGCCGGAGCCGCGCTGGATGAAGTATCCTGGGCCGCGGATTCCGCGGTGGAGGCAGTGTCCGCGGGGACGTCGGGTTGTGCATCCTTCCGGCCGCACGCGAAGAGCAGCCCAACGGTGAGTAGTCCGGCGGACGCAGCCTGAGAACCAAAGGCTCTGAACATGGATCCTCATTGGGGGAGAGTCGAAGGGATCGAACGGTGCCAGTATAGAAAGTCGCGGGAAGGCTGTCCAGTTGGATCTCACGATACTACTACTGGTTGTCCTTCACACAGCCAGGTGTCGATCGCCGCCCGAACCTCTGCCGCGGAACGGCGCACCGGGGCGGCCGCAGAACGGGTGGACTGGTCGTGAGGCAGAAATTCGAGCAGGTACAGGGTCGGTCCCGCGTTGCGCGCGTGCTCAGCCACGAAGGCCGCGAGGGCGCTGCGCCAGCCCCTGGCGGGCTCGGGACGGGGCACCGGGCCGCGGCGATGCCGCTCCAGCTCGCGGATGATCTGGCTCCGGGGGAGCCTCCGCCGCTGATAGCGGCTCCGGTGCTCTCGCTCATCGTCCAAAGAGCTCTCCTGGCGAGGCCGAACCAGATCGCAGGAGCAGGCGCCCACCAAAAGCTGAGCCACGGTCCTGGCCGATGGGTGCAGGCGACTCAGCCGGGCTCGCTCAGCGTCCGGGGCAAGATCCGCCGCCAGGCCGGCGGGCAGCATCGAGCGAATCTCGCTCAGGGTCAGGGGGCTGGCAATGTAGAGGAAGAAGCACATGGGGGGCAGTTGCCAGTCGCTAGTCGTCAGCTGTGAAGCAGGTTGAACAAGGCTGACTGCTGACTGAAGAACTGAAGACTGGCGTCAGGGGACTGACGACTACTAAATCGGCAAATCTTCTCGAACCAGCACCAGGATCGCGGCTTGTGGCACCACCAGGTACTTCCGCTCCTCGAAGGTGATCTCCACGGCGGCCTTCCGGAAAAAGATAGCGTGATCGCCCACCCTGGCCTGCATCCCCCGGCTCCGCCCCTCGCGCGCATCGATCTTCCAGGGCTCATCGTCCAGACTGCTGAGGTCGGCCACGGGGGTTCCCGGACCAGTGGCGACGATCAGCCCGGTCTGCACCTGCTGCGCGTCGATCGCGGTGGCCGGAAGGTACAACCCCACCCGGGTGCGCTCATCGCCATCCTCGGCCGTAATGAGAACCCGGTCTCCCACCACCAGCAGCTGCTTCTTGGGAAATTCCATCAACCGTTAGTTCCATTGCCTTTGGCCGCATTGGCCCCGGCTTCTGCCTGATGCACGGTGACCAGATCTATGATGCGGAGCTTTCGGATGGCGGTCGGCAACCTGAGCGATACCTCCTCCCCCACCTTTCCCCCGCCCAAGGCACGGCCCAGAGGTGATGCCAGAGAGATATGCCCGGCATCGATGTCCATCATCTCGGCCAGCACCACGACGTAGGTATCGGTTTCGTTGGTGTCCAGGTCCAGACCGGTTACCCGGGAGCCCAGGCCCACGCGGTCGGTTGGGGCTTCAGTATTGGCCAGCTGACCCAGCTGATTCAACCGCTGATGCAGCTGCCCCAGACGGGCCTGTACGAACTGCTGTCTTTCGAGGGCTGCCTTGTACTCGGAGTTTTCA
>JBJMPB010000455.1:0-12564 GCA_045803455.1 Gemmatimonadales bacterium
CGGGGCGAGATAGGGGCCGTCGGTCTCGAGCAGCAGCCGGTCGACCGGAGTCTCGAGAATGGCGTCGTCCAGCCGCCAGTTCTTGAAGGTGACCATTCCGCTGAACGACACATAGTGGCGGAGGACCAGCCCCGCTCGCAAGAGCGCCATGCCGCTGCTGAAGGAGTGGAGAATCACCGGCACGTCAGGATGCGCGGCAAGTATGGCGGCAACATCCTCATCCGCTTCTCTTGCGTGAATGACCGCCGGTTTCTTAGCCTCCGCTGCCAGGGCGAGCTGAGCCTCGAACGCCCGGTGCTGTAGCGAACGAGGCGAATGATCGTAATGGAAATCGAGTCCGATCTCCCCTACGGCCACGAGATGGGGGTCCTGCAGCAGATCGCGCAACCACTGTTCGGAATCTGGGCTCCAGGCGTGAGCGTCGTGGGGATGAACGCCGGCAGTAGCGACCAGCCTTGGCTCAACCGCTGCCATGGCCAGCGCGGCTTCGGCCCGCTCGCGAGACTCGCCGATCACCACGATCCGGGCAACGCCCACCTCCCAAGCCCGCTCCAGAACCTGGGGAAGATCCGAAGCGTAGGCCGAGTCCGCCAAGTGGCAGTGAGTGTCGATCAGCAAGGCGGGGCAGCGGGAGACGGGGTGGCGGGACGGTCGGTTCGGCTCGAATCGAACACCCGCCCCGCTGAGTTCACCCGACTGTCTGTGGCTTCCGGCTGGGTGGGGCGGCGGGAGCCTTCTTCGGGGCCAGGTGCCCCCGAGCGGCGGGACCGGGCCAGCGCTGCTCGATGGCCATCAGGACCGGCGAAGCGATGTAGATCGACGAGAAGGTTCCGGTAAACACACCGAACAGCATCACCAGCGCAAACGGCCTGATTACCTCGCCGCCGAAGATGGTCAGCGCGATCAAGCTCGCCATGGTGGTGCCATGGGTCAGCACGCTACGGGGCAGCGTCTCGTTGATCGAGCGATTCAGGATCTGGGCGAATCGCTCCTGCTTGTGTTTGTGCAGATTTTCCCGCACCCGGTCGAAGATGATGATGGTGTCGTTGAGCGAGTAACCCACCATCGACAGCACAGCCGCCACCACCGTGAGGCTTACTTCCAGCCGCATGATGCCGATGAAGGCAATGGTGGCCAGAATGTCGTGCGCGGTGGCGACCACCGCCGCCAGACCGAAGCGCCACTCAAAGCGGTACGCGAGATAGGCCAACACCGCGAAAAAGGACAGGAAGATCGCCAGGAAAGCCTTCTGCCGAAGCTCGCTGCCTACTTTGGGCCCCACAGCCTCAGTCCGGGCCACGGTGTAGTTGCCCGCCCCCAGCACCCGGTCCAGCGCGTGGCGAACGGCAGTGCCCGTGGCCTGGGTGTCGTTGGCATCGGTGCCCGGCTTGGCCAGTCGAGCCCGGATCACATATTCGTTCTGGGAGCCGAAGTTCTGAATTTCGGCTCCGGGAACTCCCTCGCGATCGAGCCCGGTTCTGAGACTCGCCACATCCACCGCCTTTTTGCTCTGAATCTGGAGCAACGTACCGCCGGTAAACTCGATGCTGTAGTTCAGTCCCTTAATCAGCAGAAAGAGAAGGCCGGGCAGCAGGATGGCGGCGGTAATGATGTAGGCGTAGCGCCGCACCCGGATGAAATCGTAGTTGGCGTTGCTGAAGAGTCGCAGCATATCAAATACTCAGAGTTGACAGGGCGGGCCGCCGGTTCAGCCAGATCATGAAGAACGTTCGAGTCACGAACACCGCGGTAATCATTGACGCAATGATACCCATGATGAGAGTGACAGCGAAGCCCTTCACTGGACCGGTGCCGAACTGGAACAGGAACAGAGCGGTCAAGACCGTGCTGACGTTGGAGTCGATGATGGCGTTCATGGCATGCTTGAACCCCTCATCAATGGCCAGCCGCACCGTTTTGCCGTGCATCAGCTCCTCTCGAATCCGCTCGAAGATCAGCACGTTGGCGTCTACCGCGATCCCGATCGACAGGACGATGCCGGCCAGCCCTGGGAGAGTGAGGGTAGCATCGACCATGGACAGGGCACCGAGCGTAAACAGGATGTACAGCCCCAGCGCGAGCACGGCCAGCGCCCCGCTCAGCCGGTAGAACACGAGCATGATCAGAATCACCATTGCGGTCCCAACCAGGCCGGCCGTGATCCCCTTCCGTATCGAGTCGCTTCCCAGACTGGCCCCGACCTGGCGCTCCTCCACGATCTTGAGCGGGATGGGCAGTGCGCCGGCCTTGAGAGTGAGGGCCAGGTCCTGGGCTTCCTGCAGGCTCTTCCCGCCCAAGGTGATCTGCCCGTTACGCCCGATCCGGCTCTGAATGACCGGGGGTCGTCCCTGCACTCTGCCGTCCAGCAGAATCGCCATGTAGTCGCCGACGTGCTTCCCGGTCTCATCCCCAAACCGCCGTCCGCCTGCTCGGTCCAGCTCGAAGGTGACGATGGGACCGTTGGTCAACGGATCGAGTTGAGCCTGGGCATTCACCAGGTTGGCCCCGGTGACGATGCTCTTGTCCTCAAGGGCATAGAGGAAGCGTACCGGCTGAACTCCGACGCTGGTGGGAGCCGCGCTCCACCGCAGCACCAAACCCCGGGGCAGGTGGCGAGCCACCGCCGGCAGGTTGATGAGGCTGTCTACCCGGGGGAACGCGGTTTCCGGCACCGCATATTCGCCCGGTACTCCGCCGGGGCCCGCCGGCTCAATCAACCCGCTGAGGACCCCGCCCGGCACCGGCGTGGTGTCCTGAGCCGCGCTGTCTCGGGCAGCGGTATCCTTGCGGCTCTTGGCCTTGCGACTGGTGTCCGGCTTGATGCTGTCCTTCGGGGCGGTGCGCGACGTGTCGCCACCCAGGAGCTGTTGCACGGCGGAGGGCTTCTCCGGCTGAGCCTGGCCCTTGATGCCGAGGCTCTTGAGAGTCCGATCCATGGCGGGCAGCGCCTTCTCCAGCGCGCCGGTCTCATTGGTAATCTTGAATTCGAGGAACGCGCTCCGCTGGACGATGCCCTTGGCCCGGGCAGGATCGGTGATCCCGGCCAGCTCGACGACGATTCGATTGTCACCCACCTTCTGCACCAGCGGCTCTTCGACCCCGAACTCGTCGATCCGCTTTCGGAGCACGGTCAAAGCCAGATCCAGATCTTTCTTGGGATCGGCCGAGACCTGCTTGGACTGGTCCAACTCCAGGGCCAGGTGCATCCCGCCCTGCAGATCGAGGCCCCGCTTCAGCGGCACCCGCGTCACCACGGTATCGCGCATGACCCCGCTGGGACCGCGCTCGCGGATCGTCACATTCCTCGGGAACAGGAAGTAAACCGAGGCGATGACCAGTGCGGCGATCAGGAGTAGTCGGGAACGAATTGAGGCGAACATGCGGTATCAGGCTCTCAGGCGTGCGAGACGCGGCTAGGTGTTGAACGGCGCCCGGCGAGTACCGCCAGAGCGTGTTGACGATCCTGCTCCATTTGCGCTTTCAGCTCCTCGATGGTGGCGAATCGCTCGATGTCGCGCAAACGCTCGATCCATTCGATCCGAACCCACTCACCGTACAGATTGCCGTTGAAGTCGAAGAGGTGAGCTTCGAGCGTGCGCCGTCCATCCTGGAATGTGGGACGGGGCCCCTGGCTCATCATGCCTTCCGCGCGGCCCTCCCGCCACTCGACAGCCACGGCATACACTCCATCGGGCGGCAAGAGCTTACGGGGCGACACCCCGGTCAGATTGATCGTAGGCACGCCGAGAGCACGGCCCCGGCGCTCTCCTTCACCAACCTGCCCAACGACGCCGTAAGGCCGGCCCAGCATAGCCCCGGCCGTGAGCAGATCTCCTCCCGCCACGGCCCGGCGGATCCGGCTACTGGACACGTGCTGTCCCGCATAGTCCACCGGGTCCACCACGTCGACCTGGAAGCCCTTCACGGCGCCCAACTGCCGGAGCGTCTCCACGTCCCCGCTTCTTCCCCGGCCAAACCCGTGGTCGTGTCCGATCACCAGCTCCCGGACGGCACACCGGTCGAGCAGAACCTCTTGCACGAAACCCTCGGGCGTGAGCCCCGCCAAGTAGCGATCAAAGCGCAGGAGCAGGACGTAATCAAGCGGGGACTGCACCAAAATTTCCAGCCGCTCCGCTCCGGTGGTCAGGAGGGGTGGCGCCGCGCCGGGATTGACCACCTCTAGCGGGTGGGGATCAAACGTCACCAGCACGCTCGACCGCCCCGCAGCGCGGGCCCGCCGCCCGATTTCCTGAAGCACCGCCTGATGCCCCAGATGGACCCCATCGAAGGACCCGACGGTGACGGTGGTTCCGTTGGGCAAGACCGGAAGCGGGGAGGCGGGGAACCCCGAAGCTCCGATGCTCACGGAGTTTCCAGCACGACGGTCGGCCGGAGCCACCCGTCCTCGGCTCTGGCTACACCCAGGAGCTCCCCACTCTGCAGCAGCGCCACCACTTCCCCGCTTTCCCGCCTCCCAACTTCCCCACTGTCTTTCACCGCCCGCCCGTGAACCACAGCTTTGCGCTCGGCCTCGTCCAGATCTACGCTGGGCAGATCGCGAAGCACGGATTGCGGACTCAGCAGTGCTGCCGGACCGAGCTGTTCCAGCGGCACCGCTTCTTCGACCACGAGCGAGCCGATGGCCTCGCGCCGGAGTGCGGTCAGATGGGCGCCGACCCCAAGCTGATTCCCCAAGTCGCGGGCGAGCGCGCGAACATAAGTGCCGGGACTGACGACGGTACGGAAGCACAGATCGGGTGGACGATAGTCCACCAGCTCGATGTCATGGACCGTGACCGGGACTTCCGCCAGCTCCACCAGCTCACCGCGCCGGGCCCTGCGGTAGCTCCGCTCCCCGGCGACCCGCTTGGCCGAGAAGGCGGGAGGACGCTGCGGGTGCTGCCCGAGGAACGTCGCCAGCTCTTCTCGCAGCCGCACCTCGGGGACCGACTCTGGGTTTGGGAAGCGGGCCATGACCTCGCCCGTGAGATCATCGGTCGTGGTCTGAATGCCGAGACGCGCGGTGGCCAGGTAGCGCTTAGGCTGGCTTTCCACGAAACGGGCCAGACGGGTGGCACGCCCGACGAGCACCACCAGAAGACCACTGGCGAACGGATCGAGGGTACCGGTGTGCCCTGCCGCTCGGGTCTGCAACGCTCGCCTTACCCGATGCACCACGTCGTGGGAGGTCGGCCCGACCGGTTTGTCCACCAGAACCGCTCCGATCAGTCCGGATCCTCCTGCCGAATCGTGTTCAACAACTCGTTGATCCGGGCGGCATGCTCCAGACCGCGGTCCAGCTCGAAGTGCAGCTCGGGGACCGTACGCGTCGTCAGGGCGCGGGCCGCCCGTGATCTGAGGAAGCCGGCGGCGCTCTGCAATCCTTCGAGGGCGCGCGCCTTTTCGGTATCCTCGCCGGGAACGCTGACCATGACCCGGGCGTGGGACAGATCATTGGTCACCAACACGCCGGTGACGGTCACGAAACCGACCCGCGGATCCCGTACTTCACGGGTCAACGCCTCGGTAATCACCTGTCTCAGCGTTTCGGCCATCTGCTCCGGCCGGCGCGACGAGCCCTTCATCGGTACACCGTCACGGTATCGACAATGCGTACGCCATCGGCTTCCTCCACCATCCTATCCGCCGCGCGCAAGGTCTCGTCCACTACTGTCCGGGCACTTCCGATGGCGGCGCAGGCGATTTCCGCCCGCTGCCACAGATCCTGGTGTGCGGTTTCCGCCACCGACACGTTGAGACTTCGGCGGAGGCCGGTAGTCAGCGGCTTCAGCACTCCCCGCTTCTCCTTCAGGGAATGGCAGGCGGGTAGATGAAGCTCCCAGGTGGTAATGGCGACAATCAGCTCCGAGCTCCTAGCTCACCCGCAGCCGGCTGCAGCGTCCGCTTGATCTCTTCCATCCGGAACGACTCGATCCGGTCGCCCACTTTGAGATCGTTGAAGTTCTCGATCCCGATGCCGCACTCGAGACCTTCCCGAACCTCTCGCACATCGTCCTTGAACCGTTTGAGGCTGGAGAGCGAGCCGGTATACACCGTGGTGCCGTCGCGGGTAATCCGCGCCTTGGCGGTCCGTTGAATGGTTCCGCTGCGTACCATGCACCCGGCGATGGTGCCGACCTTGCTCACCTTGAAGAGCTGGAGCACCTCGGCCTCCCCCAGCACGGTTTCGCGCTCCTCTGGCTTGAGCAATCCTTCGAGCGCATTCCGAACATCCTCCACGGCTTCGTAAATGATGCGATAGGTGCGCACGTCTACCTGCTCCCGTTCGGCTGCGGCCCGGGCGTTGCTGTCGGGTCGCACGTGGAAGCCCAGCACGATCGCCCCCGAGGCCTTGGCCAGCAGGATATCGCTTTCCGTGATGGCCCCAACCCCGCGGTGCACCACATCGACCCGCACCTCACTGGTACTCAGCTGGGCCAGCGCGTCGGCCAGAGCTTCCGCCGGTCCGCCTTGGTCCGCCTTGATGATGATCCGGAGAGTTGAGACTTCGCCTTCCTTGAGGGCCCGGCTGAAGTCCTCCAATGAAGTCCCCTTGGCGCTCCGGCGGTTCTGGGCTTCGCGCTCCAGCCGCTGGCGCTTCTGGGCGATGTCGCGCGCCTCGTTTGCGTCGGTGACCACGGCGAAAATGTCACCGGCGGCAGGTACGCCCTCGAACCCGAGAATCTGAACCGGAATAGAGGGACCGGCAGCCTTCACCGCTTTCCCCCGTTCATCGTACAGCGCGCGAACCCGGCCGGAGAACTTGCCGCAAATGAAGTTGTCGCCGCCACTCAGGGTGCCTCGCTGGATCAGTATCGTCGCCAGCGGACCCTTCCCGGGATCGAGCGTAGCCTCGAGCACCACACCGTGCCCCTTGCCGGTCGGATTGGCCTTGAGGTCCAGGATCTCGGCCTGAAGCAGGATCTGCTCCAGAAGATGGTCGATCCCTGTTCCCTTCTTGGCCGAGATTTCGGCAGAGAGCACGGTGCCGCCGTACTCCTCGAGCACCACGTTCTGCTGCAGCAGGTCCTGTTTGACCTTGGGCACGTTGGCGGTGGGAAGATCGATTTTATTGATGGCGACGATCATCGGCACACCGGCATTGCGCGCGTGGCTGATGGCCTCGACGGTTTGCGGCATGACTTGGTCGTCGGCGGCAACCACCAGCACCACGATGTCGGTGACCTGAGCTCCCCGGGCTCGCATGGCGGTGAAGGCCTGGTGACCAGGCGTATCCAGGAAGGTGATCCTTTTCTCGCCTGGCAACTCGACGTGGTATGCGCCGATGTGCTGGGTAATGCCGCCCGCCTCGCCGGCGACGATATTCGCTTTGCGGATGTAATCCAGCAGCGAAGTCTTACCGTGGTCGACATGTCCCATGATGGTGACAACCGGCGGGCGCGGCACCAGCTGTTCCGGACTCTCCTCGGCCTCAGTCGTCTCGGCCTCGGCGGCATATTCGTCCTCTCGGACTGCCTGGAATCCGAAGGCCGATGCAATCAGCTCGATCTGATCGAAGTCGAGACGCTGGTTCACCGTCACCATGAGTCCCAGTTCCTTGAAGGCAAACTGGACGATCTGGGTTGCCGGCACCTTCATGGCGGTGGCCAGCTCGGAGACGGAGATGAATTCGTTGACTCGGATGAGGGTCTTCTCCCGCTCCCGCTCCTCGGCCAGGCGTCCGGCCTGCACCTCGCGGAACGAGGGCTCGTCCGGCCGGCGCCCCTTGCGCCCTGCCGGTCCCTTCATGCCTTGCAGGGTGCGCAGGATGTTCGCGTGCACTGCTTCCTGATCCACCGAGGAGCGTTTTCCCTTCTTGCCCTTCTTCCTGCCGCCGCCCTTTTCGGCGTCGGGTCCGAAGGCGCGTTGCGGCGCCGGCCGATCGCTGCCCGGACGTCCGGGCATACCGGGCCGAGAAGGTCCGCCGGGCCGGGACTGGGCCGGTGGCGCACTGCTGCTGAACACCGGCTTGGGTCCACGAGTCGGCGGAGCGGCGGGACGCTGCACTCGAGGCGGAATGAACGGAGCCCGGGTTGGCGTAGGTGCCGGAGTTGAGGCCTGCCGGACTGCCGCGGCATCCGGGGCTCCCCCGTTTACCGGTTCCTCCTCGGTAGTGACCTCCCCCTGGTCCCCTTCAGCGGGAGCGGGCGGCAGATCCTTGAAGAGGGCCCGGGCGCGTTCCTCGAGGGTTTGCGTGGGGGTGGCATCCTCCACTTCGTGAATAACCGGGCGCTCCAGCTCGAGGGCTGCCAGCTCGGCCGCCTTCTCCGCCTGCTCCTGGGCCTCGACCTGAGCCACCTCGGCCGCCGTGCGGCGGCGCTTCGTGGGTTTGGCTTCGGCCGCGACTGGCGCGGGCTCTGCCGCCTTGGCCGCCTTGCGACGGCCCTTCTTTGCGGTGGGCTCTTCCGCACTGCGACGCTTCTCCCGCTCCCAGCGCACCCGCACGGCCGACACCTGATCGCTTTCCAGGGCGGACATGTGGCTGCGCACGAAGATGTTCATGTCCTTGAGCATGTTGAGGAGCTGCTCAGGAGCGACGCCGAACTCCGCTGCCAGATCGTGGACTCTCGTTTTAACCACTCATGCCTCCATCAGGAGCGGACGGCTGCCAGCTGCACAATGCCACTGGCCAATGCGCGATCCCGTACGCCTACCGCCATGACCGGCGGCTTTCCCAATTGCGCGCCGATCGCTGCGGCACGCGGCCCCGGCATCAGCTGCACCCCCTTGGCGCGAGCCAGCCGGACCACCTTGTCAACCGCGCGTGGGCTCGCGTCTTCCGCCACGACCACGCACCAGCACTTTCCTGCCTGCAATTCCCTGCGGACCGCGTCCACCCCGACCACGACCCGTCCTCCGCGATAGCCCAGCCCGAGGAGGCCCAGCAGCCGGCTCATGCCTTCGGCCGGGTTTCCTCTCCGCTGTCCTCATCGGTGAGCTCCGACACAAAGGCCATGAGCTGGTCCGACGTTTCCGCCGTCATCCCCGGAATCTTCGCGATGTCTTCCCGCTCCAGGTCAAGAATGTCGTTGAGCATCTTGTACCCAGCGCTCTCCAGAATCCCGGTCAGCTCGGGAGAGAGACCTTTGAGCTCGCTGAGCGGCACCTTCCCCGCCATCTCCTCTTCCGGAGGCAAGGGAGCGAACAGCGGGCCTTCGCCTCCCCGCTCCAACCATTCGCGACTGGAGTACAAGTCGATCTTCCAGCCGGTAAGCTCCGAAGCCAGCCGAACGTTCTGACCGTTACGGCCGATGGCCAGCGACAGCTGGTCTTCATCCACCACCGCCTGGATCGTCTTGGCCTCGGGATCGGAGAACACTTTGGCGACTCTGGCAGGCGCCAGCGCCAGGCGGGCGAACCGCTCGGGGTCGGGAGACCAGGGAACGATATCGATCCGCTCGCCGCCAAGCTCGTTGACGACTGCCTGGACCCGGGAGCCTTTCAGGCCGACACAAGCACCCACCGGATCGATGGCGTCGTCGCGGGAAATGACCGCCACCTTGGTCCGGCTTCCGACCTCTCGCGCGATAGCGCGGATTTCCACGACCTGCTGCTGGATCTCGGGCACTTCGAGCTTGAACAGCGCCTTCACGAACAGAGGGTCGCCCCGCGAGAGGATGAGCCGGGGGCCCTTGGGCGTCTCTTCCAGACGCTTGAGCACGGCCCGGATAGTGTCGCCCTGATGGAAGTGCTCCCGGTGATTCTGCTCCCGGTAGGGGACGATGGCCTCGGCTTCGCGGAACTTGTTCAGCATGATGACGAGCTTGCCGCGTTCGATCTGCTGGACTTCTCCCGACAGAAGCTCGCCCACCTTGGAAGTGAACTCCTCCCGGATCCGGGCCCGCTCGCCTTCCCGTACCCGCTGGATGATGCGCTGTTTGGCTGCCTGAACGGCCAGCCGGCCAAAATCGACAAACGGGACTTCTTCCTCGAGCATGTCGCCCACCTGGAAGTCGGCGTCTTCGTACTGCGCCTCTTCCAGGGTGATCTGCGCGCTGGGATCCTCCACCGTCTCCACCACTTGGCGGAGACGCACCACCTTGATGGTACCCTGCAGCTCATCCACGCTGAGCTCGAACCGGACGTTGGGCCCGAACTTGCGCACCAGGGCGGCGTGAATGCCGTCGCGCAGCAGCTCCAGCAAATCGGAACGCTCGAGTTGTTTTGTCGTGGTCAGCTCGCGAAACGCGGCCAACATTTCAGTCGAACCTGCCATCCATTCACTCCGTAGTGGGCGCGTCCGGCGCCCTGCAGTGTGTGGGACGCTCCGCGCGCCCTATCGCCCTCGCCTGCCGAAGGCCTCTACCTCAGGTATCAAGGTGGCCTCTCGAATTTCCTCCAAGGGGAGGGAGATCTCGGATCCATCCTCTCCCCTCACGATGACCCGCTCGTCATCCGGTACCGCCACGATCTCGACCCGTTGCCGGCCGCTGAGCCCTTCGGCTCGTACCCGAGCTTGGCGGCCGATAAACCGGCGCCAGTGCTCCGGCCAGCGGAGCGGGCGATCCAACCCCGGGGACGATACTTCGAGCACGTATCGCGGCCCGACCATGGCCCTGGATTCGAGGAATCGTTCGAGTGACCGGCTGATTCCAGCGCAGTCGTCGGCCGTAATTCCCTGGCCTGGTCGACTGTCGGGACGGTCCACCCGTACCTGCAAGATGGGGCGCTGCAGGGTTCCGGTCCGCCGGAGATCGACGAGCTCAAACCCGAGCTCGGCAATGTGATCGCGTATGGGAACCAACAGCGCGTCGGCAGACATCGGCGGAGAAGGAAAAAAAATGTGGGGGAACTCCCCCACATCGACAGTCGGCCTGAGGAAGCGCCTCCCGGGACAGCGGTAAATATTACTCGCGGTGTGGGTTGGAGGCAAGCCGAGAGATCAGCCCGAGGTAAGCCACCATCCTGCCGTCCTGGCCCCGGGAAGCCCTATGGCTGTAGAAGGATCCTCGGTCGTGGGCCGAGCACCACCCGGATCGGCTTACTTCAGCAAGGCCAAGTCGGCGGGCCTGGTCGATTAGGACATTGCGCAGGTCCAGCTGCCATGGGCCGCTGCCTTCCACCGCCACGCCGCACCCGTTCATCACTTCAGATCCAACCTCATAGCAATCCCCACAAATACAGACACCGCAGTGCATTGCGACATCCCGTTCCGCGGCCCCTGACGTAGCCAGTAAGGCCTCCACTCCGCGCTCGAGGATTCCTCCGGCGGTGCCCCGCCATCCGGCATGCAGCAGCGCAACGGCACGATTCGCCACCGCTAAGTACACCGGCACGCAGTCGGCTACGGTGATGGTCAGCAGGACACCGGGCGAGGTGCTCACCCATCCATCCACGCCCTGAATCTGAATCCACCCCTCGGCCGGTCCGACTTCCCGGACCTCGACCCCGTGCACCTGATTTCCCAGCACGATGGCGCTGAACCCCGGCATCGCCCTGCGGAAGGCGAGCCACCGGTTCATGACCTCGCCTACGGGCTCCCGGCTCCAGAGTCCCAGATCGAATCCCCGGCCGGCTTCGTCCCCGCGACCGGTGATCCCGGCCACGACGCCGTGTCGCTCCCAGCCCGGTACCTCAAACCGCGGAATCGGGCCAGGAACGGGAACTTCGGCCACCACTGCTGATGTAATCTGAGATGGATGCGATTCAGCTGAAGACCTGCCCCGCTGCGCCGCTGACTTCCCGCCCCGCCTACTACCCATCCACCCGCTCGATCTCGGCGCCCAGAGCCCGGAGCCGCTCGTCGATGCGTTCGTACCCGCGTTCTATCTGGCCGACGTTGTGAATCGTGCTGCGACCTTCGGCCGCCAGTGCCGCCAGTAGCATGGCCATCCCGGCCCGGATATCGGGCGACTCCACCGTCCCCCCCTTGAGAGCCGAAGGGCCTGAGATCACAGCCCGGTGGGGATCGCAGAGCACGATGCGCGCTCCCATGCCGATCAGCTTGTCCACGAAGAAGAGGCGTGACTCGAACATCTTCTCGAAAACGAGGAGCATGCCCGAGCATTGCGTAGCCGTGACGATGGTGGTGGACATCACATCGGCCGGGAAGGCAGGCCAGGGACCGTCCTCCAGCTTGGGAACGTGCCCTCCGAGGTCCGGCCGGATCCGCCGCTCCTGTCCTGAGTTGACACTGAGCCGGGTTCCCTCCAGCCGGGGTCGAATGCCCAGCCGCTCGAAGCCAAGAATTGTGCTGCGCAGATCTTCGGAGCGGACCGGCTCGATCACCACGTCGCCGTTGGTGACCGCCGCCAACCCAATGAAGCTGCCGATCTCGATGTGGTCCGGTCCGATCGTGTAGCTGGTGCCATGCAGCGGGCGGCCACCTTCAATGGTGTAGATGTTGGAGCCGATGCCGGTGATTTCCGCCCCCATCGCCACCAGCGCCCGCGCGAGATCCTGAACGTGCGGCTCGCAGGCGGCATTGCGCAGCACCGTGCGGCCTTTGGCCATCACCGCTGCCATGAGTGCGTTCTCGGTTCCGGTGACGCTCGGCTCATCAAGGAAGATGTCTTCCCCCTTGAGCTGTTTGGCTTCCAGCTCGTAGCGGTCCCCGACCATCAC
>JBJMPB010000268.1:0-9378 GCA_045803455.1 Gemmatimonadales bacterium
GAGCTGGCATTCAAGGCTGCCCGCGCAGGCCTGGCATACGTGGCCACCCCGTCGGTGCCCTCCACCCTGGCGGTCGAGATTGCCCGGAGAAGCGGCATGATTTTGGTGGGCCGGGCGGTGAGCGCTCATCCCCAGCGCCACGGAGCCCGCTGAGGGTGCCACCCGACAGAACACGCCTGGCAGAGCTCGTCGGAAACGCACGTCGAATTGCCGTGGTCGGACTCAGCCGAAAGCCTGACCGACCCAGTCACGGAGTGGCCGCGTACCTGCAGCGCGCGGGCTACACCATCATCCCGGTCAACCCCGCTGGAGGCGTGACCCTGGGAGAGCCCGTACATCCCGATCTTCGCTCTGCCGCCGCCGCGGCCGGTCCCATCGATATCGTAAATATCTTCCGTCGCTCGGAGCACATCCCGGCCCTGCTGGAGCAGCTGCTCGAGATCAAGCCGCAGCTGGTTTGGATGCAGGTGGGCATTCGCCATGCCGAGGTTGCCCGTACGCTGGAAGAGGCAGGGATCGCCGTGGTGATGGATCGCTGTCTCGCGGTAGACCACCAATTCCTGGGGCGCTGATGCCGGTCCGAAGGCTGGGCTGCGGAATCCTGACGCTGGTAGGCTGTCTCTGGAGCCACCCGGGCTGGAGCCAGACCAAGGACCAGGCCCGGCTCATATTCACGGTTTCCGGTGGAGTGGTCCGGGGGACCGATCTCTGGGATGTGGATGCGCAACCAGTCCAGTTCATCACGCCAACCGACACCATGGCGTTGGGCCGGAATATCCGGTCCACTCTCGGGATCAGCTTCGCGGGGACCTATTTTCCTGGCGATAATTTTGGGATTGCGGCAGAAGCCAATTTGTTGGGATTGGGATTCGAGGACAGCTGCCGCATGATATTCTCCTCCGGAGCCGCGGACGTTGTTACCACCTGCCAGTCAATTCAGGGAGCCACCAAATCGGCCAGTGCGGTATCGCTCTCCGCCGGACCGATTTACCGCTTCAACAGCCGAAGCACGTTCTCACCCTACTTTCGGGGCAACCTCGGCCTGGTTTTCAGTAACCAGAGCTCGATCCGAATGGTGGGGCACTTCCCAACGATTGAGGGCACGGCCGATCTGATCATCTACGACGATGATCACGAGTCCCGGGTCGAGCCCCAGTTCGCGCTCGGCGCCGGCTTCACTGCAGCCATTGGTCCAGGCTATCAACTCCGGTGGGAGATTCGGGATAACATCACCGGCGTGCAGACCGTCACGGGCGCAACTCCTGAGGCCCGTACCATTCCTCCCCACGAGATGGCCTTCAAACATCTGTTCACCCTATATATCGGATTCGACGTGGTGCTCGAGCGAAGAAGAGGAAGAAGGTATTGAGCGAAGCTGAGCCGGTTCGGGGAGCAATTTTGGCGGGCGGCGGCGCCACCAGGTTCGGTGGAAAGCCCAAAGGGCTGGAGCTGGTGGGCGGGGAGCGCATTCTCGATCGGCTGGTACGCACTATGGAAGAAGCACTGGGCCAAGCTCCGCTCCTCGTGGCCAATGCGCCCAATGCCTCTGAATGGAGGCCTGATCTCCGCACCGTCAGCGACCTGCGTCCGGGACTCGGCTCGCTCGGCGGCATCTACACCGCCGTGGTTACAGCGCCGGCGCCGGTGGTCTGCGTCGCCTGGGATATGCCCTTCGTCTCTCACGCTCTCGTCCGAGCTCTGGCGCAGGGGCTGACCGAGTACGATGCCATGCTACCGCAGAGCGACGGGCGCCGGGGGATTGAGCCGCTCTGCGCCGCCTACGGCCCCGCCTGCGCCGGGGCAATCTCCGCCAGTCTGGACCAGGGTGACCTCCGCGCCATCGGCTTCCACCCGTTGATACGAGTCGGTATCCTCCCCTTGGACCGGGTCCGGACCCTGGCCGATCCCGACCTCCTCTTTTTCAATGTGAACACCGCAGACGACCTCGCACGGGCGGACGACCTTTGGCGGCAACACGCATCATCTCGGTAATTGGCCGCAAGAACGCCGGCAAAACCACACTGACCGTGGCACTGGCCAGCGAGCTGGTCCGCCGAGGCCACCGGGTGATGACCATCAAGCATGGGCATCATCCCGCCGACGCCGACCGTCATGGCAGCGATACCTGGCGTCACTTTCATGAGGGCCGCGCCGAGCGAGTACTGATTGCTTCACCGGACCTGCGAGTCCTGTTCGAGCGCACTCCGGACAGCTACGACCCGATTGGACTGGCTCGGCAGTACATGGATGGCGCGGATATCGTGCTGACCGAGGGGTATAAGTCGTCGGCTCTTCCCAAGATAGAGGTGTTCCGCCGGGCGGCCGCAAGTACTCCGCTCTACGACCCGGCGGCAGCGAACGCCTCTCAGTGGGTTGCCGTAGTCACTGACGACCCTGATTTCAGGGCCGACTGTCCCGTACTCCGTTTCCACGACACCATCTGGCTCCAGCTGCTCGCCAATCTGGCATGGGATCGCTCGCTTCTCCTTGACCCGTGACCGCGCCGCTGAACGCCGCCGAGGCAGCGCAGCGCATCCTGGATGAGGTGCGGCAGCAACCCACCCTGCGAATTCCTCTCGACGACGCCTTGGCAACCGTACTTGCTGAGGAGGTGGTCAGCCGGCTCGACATCCCTGCCTGGACCAACTCCGCCATGGACGGCTATGCCGCGCGGGGGAGCGACGTGCGGGGAGCAAGTCAAAGCCAACCGGTTCGGCTTCGTGTGGTGGAGCATCTGCCGGCAGGACACTTCCCCTCACGATCGATCGGCCCTGGCGAATGTGCCCGCATCTTCACCGGAGCGCCGCTCCCGGAGGGGACCGACAGCGTCATTCGGCAGGAGGACACGGACGGCGGCGCGGACGCTGTCACCATTCTGAACGACAGGGACGTGGGGGTAAATATCCGCCGGGCCGGAGAGGATATCCGCAAGGGCAGCACGGTATTGCATCCCGGTGCCGAGCTCGGGCCGGCACAGCTGGGGGTGCTTGCTTCGCTTGCGGTGGCCCATCCCCTGGTCTACCGGAGGCCGCGGGTTGCAATCCTGGGAAGTGGCGATGAGATCGTGGATATCGACCAGCCCGAAGCCATCCTCAGCGGCCGGAAGATCGCCAGCAGCAATACGCACACGCTCGTGGCCCTGGTGAGGCAAGCAGGCGGTGAACCGGTCAACTTGGGTATCGCCCGCGACACGCCGGAGAGTCTGCAGGCGCACCTCGCGCGGGCCCGGGACTGCGATCTGCTCGTCACTACGGCCGGCATAAGTGTGGGCGAGCACGACTACGTCCGGGCCGTGCTGGAGCAACTCGGAGGAGAACTTCGCTTCTGGAGACTGCGGATGCGGCCCGGAGCACCGGTGGGCTTCGGGCTCCTGGGCGAGCAGCCCTGGATCGGGTTGCCGGGCAATCCGGTGAGCACCATGGTCACCTTCGAGCTGTTCGTGCGCCCGGCCATCCGGAAGATGATGGGCCAGGCTCTGCCGTTCCGCCGCTCGGTCAGGGTGACTGCGGCGGAGCCGATCAGCGTCAAGCCGAGACTACAGCACTTCCTAAGAGGAGTAGTCACTGAGGGCAGGAACGGGCCGGAGGCCCGGCTGACCGGCCCCCAAGGCTCCGGCATTCTGACCTCGATGGTTCAGGCGAATGCTCTGCTGATTACGCCTGAGGGCCAGTTCGACACACCCGCCGGCACCCTCCTCGACGCCCTGATCCTGAACGACCCGGTGCACCAGGAGCGGCCCGGGTTCTAGCCGCTGACGTGCTTCTCCGTCTTGCCCAGCCGGCGCAGCGCCTGGTTGGCCGCCTTCTTTCTGGAAGCCTTCTTTCCGCCCTTGGCGTTCGCTCCGGCCTGTTTGGCCTGACGAGTTCTCTGCTGCCGGCCTTCCCGCTGAGTACCCATCCCGCGACCTGCATCCGCCATAACTCCTCCTCGGTCTATCTGATCACCCCCGGTTCCCCCCAGCACGTTGTTGACGTTCCTCCTGCAAGTCGGTAATTTTCATCACTGAAGAAGGGGAGTAGCTTATCCGCCTCTGGCGGACGAGTGAATCGTCAGGACTGTTCGCCCGGTGCGAGCACGGTTCATTCGGAAGGCGGCAGGTAGCCTTAGAGCGAGACCTTCGTCCACGCGAAAGCGGAGCGGACGGGGTCTCGCTCTTTTTTTGACCCCATGAGGGGGACGTATGAACAATCTCAAGACCTTCGTGCTCATGGCCGGACTGCTCGGCCTCTTCCTGCTGGCCGGCCAACTGATCGGGGGATCCAGCGGATTGCTGGCCGCGCTGGTGATCGGCAGTCTCTTCAACTTCGTGATGTACTTCTTCTCCGACCGCCTGGTGCTCCGGATGTACGGAGCGCAGGTGGTAGACGCGCAGCAGGCGCCGGAGCTGTACGCCATGGTGGACCGGCTTCGACAACGGGCCGGACTTCCGATGCCCAAAGTAGCTGTAGCGCCCCACGAACAGCCCAACGCGTTCGCGACCGGCCGCAGTCCCAGTCATGCGGTGGTGGCGGTAACCACGGGCATCCTCAAGTATGTGCCGCAAGAGGAACTCGAAGGGGTTATTGCCCACGAGTTGGCGCACGTCAAGAATCGGGACATGCTGATCTCGACCGTGGCAGCCGGCATTGCCGGTGCACTCAGCAACCTGCCGTATCTGCTCATGTTCGGCGGTGGCCGTGATGACGACGGCGGACACCCGTTTGCCCAGCTCGCCTTGCTGCTGCTGGCTCCGATCGGAGCGATGTTGATCCAGTTTGCCGTGTCCCGGCAGCGCGAGTTCGAGGCTGACCGGGTGGGGGCTTTGATTCTGGGCCGGCCCGAGCCGCTGGCGCATGCGCTGGTGCGGCTCGACTCGTTGGCCCACCGGATTCCGATGCAGGTCGCTCCGGCCGCGGCTCCGTTGGCTCAGGTCAATCCACTGGCATACCACGGCGGAGGGCTGGCTAAGCTCTTCAGCACTCACCCGCCCACCGCTGAGCGGGTGGCGCGGCTCGACGATATGGCCCAGGCCCGCTAAATGGGCAGCCACAGCATCGCGGTCTGGCTCGGTTTCAGCGGGCTGGTGGCGGCGTTGCTGGTGCTCGACCTGGCGGTGCTGAACCGCCGGTCGCATGTGCTTACCCTCCGCGAAGCGATGAGCTGGAGTGGCGGGCTGATCGCGCTGGCGCTGCTGTTCGGCCTCTTCGTGCTCTGGCAGGAGGGGCCGCGCCATGCGCTGGAGTACTACACAGGATACCTGATCGAGCTGTCGCTCAGCGTAGACAATCTCTTTGTCTTCCTGCTGATCTTCTCCTACTTCGGGGTCCGAGCCGAGGCGCAGCCCAAAGTGCTGAAGTGGGGCATTCTCGGCGCAATCATCATGCGCCTGATCATGATCGCACTCGGGGCCCTGCTGCTGCAGCGGTTCCAGTGGATCGTGTATGTGTTCGGTGGCCTGCTGATCCTGACCGGAATCCGGATGTTCACCCAGAAGGAAGAGATGGTGGACCTGGAACGGAATCCGGTGGTGCGGCTGGCTCGCAGGTTCCTTCCGATTTGCGATTCCTACGATGGCGCCCGGTTCTTCACCCGTACGGCCCGTGGGAGAGTGCTGGCTACGCCATTGCTGCTGGTACTCCTGGTGGTGGAATGGTCTGATCTGGTCTTCGCCATCGACAGCATTCCCGCGATCTTTGCGGTCACCCGGGACCCCTTTCTGGTCTACAGCTCCAACATCTTCGCCATTCTGGGACTACGAGCGTTGTTCTTCGTGCTCGCCGGCATGCTCGACCGCTTCGTGTACCTGAAGACCGGCGTAGCGTTCATTCTCGTCTTTGTCGGCCTGAAAATGCTGCTGAGCGCTTGGCTGCATCTGCCCATCACCCTGTCACTGGCGGTGATCGTTCTCACCCTGGCCCTGACCATCGGCCTCTCCCTCCGCCATACCGCCAAGGAACCCCGCCTGGCCGCCTGACCGGGTCAGATCCGGAGCTGGGCCAGCACCGAGCGGGCGTTCTCATTCGACGGATCGAGCTCGAGCGACTTCCGATAGTGCTGAATGGCTGCTTCCCGACGTCCCACCAGGAGGCAAGCTTCACCCAGAGAATCCCACACATTCGACGACCTCGGATGCTCGGCTGCGTTGAGCTCGAAAATCGCGATCGCCTGGTCCATGCGCTTTTCATGTAGCAGCCGATACGCGAGGGAATTGAGCTCCTCCTCGGTATCCACGTACCGGCGCTTTGGGTCAGCTCGGTAGGAGCGGTACCGGTGGAGCGCTTCCGACAGATCGCCGGAATCCAGTGCGGCGGCCATCTGATCAGAGACCGATGGCTCGGCCCGGTAGTCCAGCACCGCCTGGAGCGCCGGATCCACATTGTTGCGGTAGTCCGACGAGGTGAGCTCCGCCGCGATGTCCGGAGACTTCCATTGACGCTTGTCCCGCTCGTCCACCTGCCACCACAAGGTGGAGACGCGGACGGTGATGCCGCTGTGTGGGAGAGTGATCTTCCGCGAATCGCCATAGGAGTTCGCCTTCCCACCCGATGGCTCGCCCACGAACAGGGCATCGGTATAGTGCTCCAGCTCGTTCACCAGGAACTGGGCCGCCGAGAAGGTACTGCGACCGATCAGGACGAAGAGCGATCCCGCGTGGTCGAGCCTCCGAGCCTGGATCAGAGTCCGCACCAGCGGACGATTGAGACTGCCGTTTCCGCCGCGGTTGAGCCGCAGATCCAGAGCCACCCGGCGAACATCGGCGGTGTCCAGCAGCGCCAGCAATCGATTAGAGAATTCCTCCAGGCTTTCACCCTCCTTGTCACCTACCTTGTTGAACTGGAGGTAGACCAGCTGTCTGTCGGGGAGATATTCGAGCCAGTACTCGTCGTGAGGATTGCGCCGAAGCCAGAGCGGCGCGGGTTCTCGGGGCGAACGCATGTCCACCCACCCGCTGTCGGCCCACCAGCTGACGTCGGTATCGGATGGCATCAGCGTAACCGGGCCTAGCGGCCCCAGACGCACGGTCGATTGCCGGCCATCGCGTTCTATGATGAAGTCGGCGCTGTCCCGCTGGGTACTGAGATGGAGCGCATGCAGCACCTCCGGCATCGCCAACAGAAAGGGAGCGAAGAACCGGGCATCCATCTCATTGTCCTGCCCGATCAGAGCGCGAACCCGCCGGTAGCCCTCCTCCGGCGTGGCCTGTCCGATTCGAATGACTTTGGCGCCGGTCAGATTACCGTGCTGCCGGTCGGCCGCCCGGATGAAGAGCCCGTCGCGAAAGAAGTAGAGCTTGATCGGCAGGGTTCGGAATCCGATCGCGGAGTCTCTGGTAGGCGCGATGTTGGTGTGACCGTCGCCGACCAGGGCCACTATGCGGGCCAGCTCGACGATTATCTGATGGCGTTCCAGCCGGGGAATTCGGCGATTGAGGGCCGCCACGGCGCTGTCGAACCGCTCTCGCGATACGGTGTGATAGAGATTCCGGTGGCGGCGCGCCATCTCGCGCGCCATGTAGGCCAGATCCTCCCGCCAGGCTGCGACTTGAGCGGGCGTGAGCGCGTGCTGCAGAGGAGGCTCCTGCGGGCTGGTCCAGGTGGGGCCCAGGAGAACGGCAAAGGCGCAGGCTAAGGCCGCGTTATAGAAGACGAAGTTCATGGTGCACTTTGACTGTCCCGACGGGCAAAAGGTTGCGCGGCCTTACCGGCTTTACCCGCGGCGCCTACTTTCCCGGCCATGCCAACGGGATCCCTGCTTTCCCGCCTGGGACTGGACCGCCCGGAGCTCCGGGCGTGGGCCATGTACGACTGGGCCGCTTCATCCATGCAGACCACCATCATGGTGGCGGTGTTCCCCATCTATTTCGTCAAGGTTGCCGGTGCCGGACTAGTCGAAAGCGGCGCCACCCAGCGGTTGGCCACGGTGAACACGGTCGCGCTGGTGATCATCGCCGTAGTGTCCCCCATTCTTGGCGCGATGTCGGACTACCGCGGAACCAAGAAGCGCCTGCTGGCCATCTTCATGGCGATCGGGGTGATGGCCGTGCTGGGGATGTTCTTCATCGGGCGGGGAGACCTCAACCTCGCTTCAATCCTGTTCGTCGTCTCGCTGATTGGCGTTGCGGGAAGCTTCGTCTTCTACGAAGCGCTGTTACCTCATGTTGCGCGGCCGGGCGAGATCGATCGGGTGTCCACCGCCGGCTACGCGCTCGGCTACGTTGGGGGCGGGGTTCTTCTCGCGCTCAATCTGGCGTGGATTCAGCGGCCGGACTGGTTTGGTTTGCCCTCAGGTGCGGGGCTCAGCCCCTCGCAGGCGACATTTCCGGTCCGACTCGCCTTCCTCTCCGTGGCGGTCTGGTGGCTAATCTTTTCCCTGCCGCTCTTTCGCCGGGTTCCCGAGCCGCCGGCGTCGCTCGAGCCGGACGAGCACCGGGGAGAGAATCCGATCAGGATGGCGTTCGTTCGCCTGGGCGAAACCTTTCGCGAGCTCCGCAGCTATCGGCAGGCCTTTCTCATGCTGTTGGCTTTCCTGATCTACAACGACGGCATCCAAACCATCATCAAGATGGCGACGGCTTATGGGACCGAACTGGGCATCGGCCAGAGCGCGCTGATCGGGGCCATTCTGCTGGTCCAGTTTGTGGGGATCCCCTGCTCCTTCCTGTTCGGCATGCTCGCCAGCCGGATCGGCGCCAAGCAGGCGCTGTTCCTCGGGCTGCTCACTTATACCGGTATCAGTGTGCTGGGCTACTTCATGAAGACGGCAACCCATTTCTACATTCTGGCAGCACTGGTGGGGACGGTTCAGGGTGGCACTCAGGCCCTGAGCCGCTCGCTGTTTGCCAGCATGATCCCGCAGCACAAGTCCGGAGAGTTCTTCGGATTTTTCAGCGTCTTCGAAAAATTCGCCGGGATCTTCGGCCCGCTCATCTTTGCCGGGACCATTGCCGCCACCGGCTCGAGCCGCAATGCCATTCTCTCGGTGATCCTTTTCTTTGCTATGGGGGCACTGCTGCTCCGGCCGCTTGACGTGGCGGAAGGCCAGCGCGCCGCCCGGGCAGCCGACCAGGCGGTACGTCCCGCCTAGCCAGCCGGCAGCAGCATTACCGCAGGTTGCGCCGCATCAGAGCGGCTTGCCGTTCTTGCCGCCGCTTTTCCCGCCATCCTTCGACTCCCGGGCCAGTACGTGAACGACGGAGCCCTGGGCCTTTCCCAGGGCACTGGCGGTGACCGTCACCGTTCCCTCCATCCGGCCCACAACGGCACCATTATCGCCGACAGTGGCAATCGCGTCGTTGCTGCTGCTCCAGCTGAATGAACCGCCGAGGGGATCGCCGAACTCGTCATTGATCCTGGCCTGAAGCGTCACCACCTGCCCAGAGTGGATGGTTGCCGTGCTGGG
>JBJMPB010000287.1:0-2850 GCA_045803455.1 Gemmatimonadales bacterium
AGACCGTGTTCGAGAACGTGTCCTACGGCCCGGCCCTCAACGCGCTGGTCAGCCGGCACGATCTGCCCGACCTGGTCGAGCGTTGCCTCCGCCAGGCAGGCCTGTGGGACGAGGTGAAGGATCGGCTGGAGGAGCCTGGCACAGGATTGTCCGGCGGGCAGCAGCAGCGGCTGTGCATTGCGAGAGCGCTGGGAAACCAGCCGGAAGTGCTGCTGATGGACGAGCCCTGCTCGGCGCTGGACCCGATTGCCACGCAGCGGATCGAGGAGCTGATCTTCGAGCTGAAGCAGCACTACACCATAGTGATCGTCACCCACAACATGCAGCAGGCGGCGCGAGTCTCCGACTACACCGGCTTCTTCGACCGCGGCCAGCTGGTCGAGTTCGATGAGACCGAGCGGCTCTTCACCAAGCCGGCCCACGAGCGCACCGAAGCATATATCACCGGGAGATTTGGATGAGTGTCGACGTCCATCGTCATTTTCATGACGAGCTGAGCCACGTCAAGGTGCGGCTGCTCACCATGTCCGGTGAGGCGGAGGCCGCGCTGGGCCTGGCAGTCGAGGCGCTGCTGGAGCGCGACAGCGAGAAGGCCAGGCGGGTGATTGCGGGCGACCGGGTGATCGACGCCATGGAAGTGGAGATCGAGGAGCAATGCATCAACCTGCTGGCGCTGCAGCAGCCCATGGCGCGAGACCTCCGCATGCTTACGTCGGCGCTCAAGATCGCCAACGACCTCGAGCGGGTGGGCGACCATGCGGTCAACATTGCCCAGTCCACCGAGCGGCTGCTTCAGGCCCGGCCGATTGCGCCGGAGCCCGAGCTCGTGGAGATGGCTCGCCTGGCCCGTGAGATGCTGTCCGACGCGCTGGAAGCCTTCATTCGGGGCGACGCCGCTGCGGGGCGCGAAGTCTGCCGGCGGGACGACAAGGTGGACGCGCTGCACCGCTCGGTCTTCCGGATCCTGCTGACCCACATGATGGAAGACCCGCACACCATCGGGGCGGGCATGGAGCTGTTTCTGGTGAGCCGGAACCTGGAGCGGGTTGCCGATCTGGCAACCAACATCGGGGAGGACGTGGTGTTTTTAGTTGAAGGCCGCTCGATCAAGCATCACGCTGAAGATCGAGGCGAATCGCGGGAGAGTCCGGCGCCATCTTCAAGATAGGATCGGCAAGATCCACCACAGAGACACAAAGGACACAGAGGGATCCAGCACGTTTGATTTTGTGATTTGTCCGATCTGAAGTGCCTGCAACCGGCAAGAGAATATGCTCGCTGCTGGTGAATTGCTTCATTCGCCATACGGAATCCATATATTCTTGACCTGTGTCGCCTGCTCGAGAAATTCTTCGCCAGCAGCCACCTTGCCACTGCTCCAATCGCGGGAGCCGGCCTCCTCAACCCAGGTTCGCTTCATGTTGCCGGCCGAGAGCCGTTCCACTTCCGCTGCAGTCTCCTCGTCCCCGAAGTACCAGATCCCGTCCACATCATCATGAGCCGCCAGTATCCGAGCCAACTCCCGGGGGTCGCCGGTCACGATGTTGATCACGCCGTCGGGCAGGTCTGAAGTCTCCAGCACCTGATATAGATCGGTGGAGGCCAACGGTGCCAGGGCCGATGGAACCGCTACCACCGTGTTGCCCAGGGCGACCGCGGGAAGCACGGCGGAGACGAATCCAAGCAGCGGCCACTCGGGCGGAGCCATGACGCCAAGCACGCCGATTGGTTCCGGCATGGCGAGGGTGACATTGCGAAAGGGCGTATGATGCACGGCGCCATCGTACTTGTCGGCCCAGGCCGCATAGGTGTACATCCGCTCGATCGTCAGGGCGACTTCGTTCTCCTCCGCCCCGCCGAACGTTTGCAGCCGAGCCGCGAATTCCTCTGCTCGGGCCGCCAGGTTCTCCGCCATGTAGTAAAGCACCTGAGCCCGGGCGTGGGCGGTGGCGCGAGCCCAGGTGGATGCCTTGTGCGCCGCTTCGACCGCGTTGCGAATGTCCTTCCGGTTTCCCTGCCCGACCTCACCCAGGTGTTTGCCCGCCCGATCCAGCACCGGCGTGCTGTAACCCGAATCGGGCCGGACCTGCTTGCCAGCGATGTAGAGCTTCGGGGTACGGTCGATGGCTGGTAGGCGGACGGACGGACCGGCGGACGGGCGGACGGGTTGTTCCCGTGCGGCCACACCCTTCCGGGTTTGCTTGGAACCGCGTGAGGTCGATTCTTTCGGACCTCGCTTGCCTTTCCTGTCCGCCTGTCCACCCGTCCGCCCATCCGCCCACTTCACGTACTCCCTCAGCCCCTCTCGTCCCCCTTCTCGCCCGAAACCGCTCTCCCGATATCCACCAAAGCCGCTGGCGGCGTCGAACACGTTGGTGCAGTTGATCCAGACGGTGCCGGCCTTGAGCTGCGGGGCTACGTCGAGCGCCAGGTTGATGTTCTCGGTCCAGACGCTGGCAGCCAGGCCATAGCGCGTGTTGTTGGCCAGCTCCACCGCTTCGGCCGGCGTGCGAAAAGTCATCAGCACCACGACCGGGCCGAAGATCTCCACCTGTGCAATCGTCGCCGCCGGCGACACCTCGGTAAACAGCGTAGGCGGAAAGAACCAGCCATCCTGGGGGCAGCTCCAGGAGGGCTGCCACAGTGTGGCGCCCTCGTCTTCGCCCCGGCGCACCAGCTGCTGGATCTTCTCCAGCTGCACCGGCGCGATGATGGCGCCCATGTCCACCGCCTTGTCCAAGGGGTCGCCCACCCGGAGCGTCTCCATTCGAGCCTTGAGCTTGGAAACCAGGCGCTCCTGCGACCCCTCCTGCACCAGAATTCGCGATCCGGCGCAGCAGACCTGGCCCT
>JBJMPB010000463.1:0-6907 GCA_045803455.1 Gemmatimonadales bacterium
TTCGCCCCCACCGTCCGGAGCAGCTGCTGGAGAACTTCCTGATCTTCCTGGATCTCGATCCGCAACCGGGTCAGCAGCTTCCGATCGGGAGCCTCAGGCAAATCAATCAGGTGATCCAGCAGTTCCAGCGCCAGAACGGAGCCTGCTACATGATCGTTGAGATAGGTGCCGAGATTCTCGCTCATCGGGCCCTCGAGGATGGCTGCAGCCGCTCGGTACCGTGCTCCCGAAGCGCAAACCAGAGACACATGCAGCCGATCACCAGCGCTGGGCCGACCACATCTGCTCCACCAATGAACCAGGCACCTCGCAGCCGAGCCGGTACGGGCATGTGGTGACGCAAGGCTGAGATCACGAGCGGCGCGAGACTACCCGCAACCGACGTGACCAGGATTGCCACCAGCGAGCGTTCCCGGGGCCAACGCCAGACGAGTGGCCCTACCACGAGCATGCCGATAGCCGCGCCGAGGATCATCCAGTATCCGTCGTAGACCCGGATCGCTGGAATGGCGGAGCGGTGAGCCTCCAGTGCCGAGGCCGTGAACATTGCCAGGGCCACCAAGCCGGTCAGTATCTGCCCTATCCGCCGTCCGCTCACGGAGCCAGTCCCAGCTCGCCCACGGTAGTCAGGGCGATAACCCGGTGGCCCCGCGCTTCCAGGGTCTGCCGGCCGCCTTCCTCCCGATCCACCACGGCCAGCACGCCGAGCACGCTACCACCTGATTGTTCGACTGTTTGAATGGCGCGCTGGGCGGAGTCGCCGGTCGTGATCACGTCTTCTACCACGACCACCTGGCCTCCGGCCTGAAAATTTCCTTCAATGAGGCGGCCGGTTCCATGACTCTTCGCTTCCTTGCGCACGCTGAAGGCATCGATCACATGTTGGCTGCCGAAGCTGGCCGCGGCGATGGCATACGCCACCGGGTCAGCACCCATGGTGAGTCCTCCAACGGCCGTGGGTTGCCAGCCGGCTTTTTGGATCGCATTCCACCCCATGCGGCCGATCAGCACCATGCCTTCGGCGGACATGGTGGAGCGACGGCAATCGATGTAGTAGGAGGAGCGCCGGCCGGATGCAAGAACGAAGTCGCCCCGCTCAACAGAGCGCTCCAGCAACACGCGCCGGAGCGACTCGTGGTCGGTCACTCGCTTCCCTTGCGGAACAGTCCGGCGAGAAATCCCGTTCGCTTGGGCGTTTGATCCCGTACCGCTGCGCAGAAGGCCTGCGCGAACGCCTCGACCGTACGGCTTCGCTTGGAAAGATCCCGCTGCAATCCCTGCATTACCGTAGCCTCAACGGCCGCGGGAAACTTGAGGCCCCGGCGAGCTTCATTCAGGGGAGTGGGCGACTGGGTGAGTAGCTGCTGAAACAGCTCCCGCGGACTCTTGCCGGTAAAAGGCAGGCAGCCGGTCAGCAAGTAATAGGCGATCGTTGCGAGGCTATAGACGTCAGCCTGTTCCTTGACCAGCTCGCCGCTGAGCGTTTCCGGCGCTACGTACTGCAGAGTCCCTACAAAAAATCCTGCCCGGGTCAGCCTCTCCTCGGGGCTTAGCTCAGCGTCCCGAGCGATGCCGAAGTCGAGCAGCTTGGCGGTTTGCTGCGCCGGATCATACATGATGTTGGCCGGCTTCAGATCGCGATGAATGATCCCGGCCCGGTGAGCGGCTGTCAGGGCGGCGCCGATCTGCTCTACGATTTTGGCCACCAACACGGCGGCCAGCGGTCCCGACCGGTTGACAAACTCGGCGAGAGGCTCGCCGTCGGCCCATTCCAGCGCGAGATAGTGGAGCCCGTCGGCCTGGCCGAAGTCGTAAGTGCGGACGATGTTCGGGTGACTCACCCGCGCACCATATTCGGCTTCTCGAAGAAACCGCTTAACAGCTACTGGATCCTGGGCCAGTCGTGAGCGCAGGATCTTGACGGCTGCTACACCCCGCTCGGGGTGCTCGGCGCGGTAAACGGTGGCGGTTCCGCCCTCGCCGACATACTTGGTAAGGTGGTATCCCGCGATGGTCCGGCCGGTGAGCGTGTCGCCATTCATGAAGTGGCCAAGCTAGTTAATTCCACAGGACGCAGCAAGTTGAATGCATTGCCCTTGTGCTTGACGCCTCTCCTGCCGCGTCACTAACCTTCGCCTTCCTGCATGGTCGCCGGTTTGTCGCGGCTCACTTTGGGAGAATTCATGCGCTGGTTGGTAACCGCAGTGCTGCTCGGCGCAACCGCGATTGGCTGCGGCAGCTGGAAAAGAGTCGGCAGCAAGGAAGCTCCGGCACCGGCAGACCAGTTGACCCAGGTGGTCGATGCCCCGGCGTTTTATCAGCGGCTTGGCCGGCTGGCTGCGGGGGAGCCGCTTCCGTTCATCGGGACGGTGGCATTTGCCGCGGGTCCCGGTGATTCCGTTATCACTTTGCTGGGCCTTTCACTGGAAAACCGAGCGCTGGCTTTTCAGCGGGATGGCAACCTCTTCGTGGCCCGGTATCGAGTCAGCATCTCCTTTCAGCGGCCCGGCATTCGCGCTGTCGAATTGACCCGGGATGAGATCGTCAGGGTGCCGACCTTCCAGGAAACGATGCGGTCGGACGAGAGCGTGCTGTTTCAGCAGGTGCTCCGGCTGACACCCGGCGCCTACAACGTCACGGTAACCGTTCGCGATGCCAGCTCTACCGCCGAGAGCCGAGCCCAGGGCCGGTACGACGCTCCCACCTTTCCTGCCGGCACCACATCCGCTCCTATTCTGACTTACCAGGCCACGGGGCGGGCTACCCGAGGCGATCCTCTGTCGGTGGTACTCAACTCCCGCGGCGCGGTGGGGTATGGTTCCGACACCCTCCTGGCCTACATCGAGGGCTATGACTTCCCCGGTCCAACTACCGTGCCTTTCCAGGTGCTGGATGAACAGCAGGAGGTCGTGTACACCGATTCACTTCGATTTCGCGGTGGCCGGCCGGTGGAGAGTCAGGTGATCCGGCTGGCGCCCGACAGTATCTCACTGGGTGAATTGAAGCTCGAGGTGGGTAGTGGACCGCAGCAGCGCGCGGTCTCCGCCCTGGTCTCGTTCTCCCAGGCATGGGTGATTACCAACTTCGATGAGATGCTGGATCTGTTGCGCTTCTTTGGCCAGGACGCACGGATCAATGCCATGCGCAAGGCGCCTGCTTCCCAGCGCTCCAGTCTCTGGCGCCAGTTCTACGCCGAGACCGATCCGAACCCTGCCACGCCGGAAAACGAGGCGTTGAATCAGTACTTCGGTCGCATAAGCACTGCGAACACCCGGTTCAGCGACGAAGGAGTTCCCGGCTGGCGCACGGATCGTGGCGAAGTCTTCATTAACCTGGGCGCGCCCGATGAGAGCATCGAAAGTACGCCCGGCCAAGCCGGACGAATCATTCGGTGGACTTACCTCAACTATAGGCTGGCGCTCTACTTCGAGGATGAGACCGGTTTTGGCCGGTTGCGACTGACCGCGGGTTCCCGCTCGGAATACGAACGGACCTTGAACCGCGTACGCCGGCAGACCTAAGCGCGGAGCCGCTCGCGCTTATTTTCCTGCATGCCCCCCAATCACCATCCCCCGCAGCTTTTCCTGATCGACGGCTACGCCCTCATTTATCGCGCGTTTTACGCGATGATTTCCCGACCGCTCCGGACTGCCAAGGGAGAAAACACGTCGGCGGCCTGGGGAGTGGTGAACTTCCTGCTCCGCCTGCGCGAGAAGTACCGTCCCGATTACGTCGCCTGGATCAATGATGCCGGCACCTCCTTTCGGGAACAACGCTACGCCGATTACAAATCGACTCGCCAAAAGCTGGACCAGGAGCTGCAGGCGGACTTCAATCGCTCGGTCGAGCGCATCTGCGATCTCCTGGAGGCCTTTGGGATCCCGATTGTGGCCATTAAGGGGTACGAGGCCGATGACGTGATTGGAACTCTGGCCCAGACCGCATCGGAGCGGGGGATGCAGGCCGTTATCGTGTCCGGAGACAAGGATTTCTATCAGCTGGTCGGGCCCGGAATTGCCCTGCTGAATCCCGGCCGGGGCGGGCCGGCGGCGGTGGACGAAATCTGGGTGGATGAGTCCAATGCCATTGACCGGCTGGGCGTCCCGCCTCGCCAGGTGGTGGACTTCCTCGCCCTGGTGGGCGATTCGTCGGACAACATTCCTGGCGTGAAAGGAATCGGCGAGAAGGGCGCCCAGAAGCTCCTGGCGGAGTTTGGTGATCTGGAGACCCTGCTGGCGCGGGCAGGTGAAGTCACTGCCAGGCGACCCCGGGAAGCACTGCTGACCCAGGCGGAGAACGCTCGACTCTCCCGGGAGCTGGTAACGATCAAGCGTGACGTCCCGGTCGAGCTGGACGTGGGCGACTTCGTGCTGCGCGAGCCGGACCGCAATACGGTTATCCGCCTGCTCACCGAGCTCGAGTTTTACACTCTGGTTCGGCGGCTGACCGACGCCACCGCGCCGCAGGACGCCGCCATCGGTGACACAATCGAAGCCGAGAACGGGAAGGCCGGTGAGGTCGACTTCTCGGCGGACTCTTGGCTCAGTCTGTCAGATCTTTCCAGCCCATCAGCTCCATCCGTCAGCATCCTCGACAATCCCGACGATTTACCTGGACTGGTCGAGCGTCTGCGAACTGCGCCCCTCGTGGGAATAGATGTTGAAGCCGGTGGCCGGGAGCCCCACGATGCCGAGATCGTGGGCCTTTCTCTGGCCGCCAGTCCAGAGGAAGTCTGGTATCTCCCCTTTGGCCATCGCGCGGCGGGGGGTGAGCTCGCTGCACCGGATTCGGTGCGAAATCTTCCCCCGCTGACGGATTTTGCGGTCGCCCCTTTGTTCGCTCTCCTGACCGACCCGTCCGTGCCCAAAGCAGGTCACGATATCAAGTACGACTGGCAGGTGCTGCGGGCGGCAGGCGTGGAGCTGAAGGGCGTGGTGTACGACTCGATGCTGGCGAGCTTCGTGCTCGATCCGGGTCGCCGGTCCCACACCATCGATACTCTCTGCCTCGAGCACCTGGGCCGAACCCTTCAGACTTATCCCGATCTTACGGGCAAGGGAAAATCCGAAATTCCCTTCGCGGAGGTGGCGGTTTCCCAGGCCGCCAGTTACTGCGGTACCGACAGTGCCACCGTGCTTTCGCTCCATCGCTTCTTCCAGCCGATGCTGCAGGAGACCGCCCTGGAGCCCTTGCTGCAGACTATCGAGATGCCCCTGCTGGAGGTGCTGGTTGATATGGAATGGGCCGGGATCACGATTGACCTGGCGCTGTTCCGAAAGCTGGGTGAGGAACTTGGCGGGGACTTGCGCCGGCTGGAACAGGAGATTGCCCAGGCTGCGGGAACCGAGGTCAACCTGAATTCACCGCGCCAGTTGGCCAGTGTGCTGTTCGAGCGTCTGCAGCTGCCGGTCCTGAAGAAAACCAAGACCGGCCCATCGACCGATGCCGACGTTCTGGAACAGCTTGCTGCGATGGGGCACGAGCTCCCCCGGCTCATTCTAGAGTATCGCGAGCTTCAAAAGCTGAAGAACACATATATCGATACCCTACCCACCCGAATTAATCGGCACACCGGGCGGATCCACACCAGCTTCAATCAGGCCGGCGCCGCCACCGGCCGGTTGAGCTCGGCGGAGCCCAACCTGCAGAACATTCCGGTGCGCACCCCGCGGGGCGAAGCCATCCGAGCGGGCTTCGTCCCCCGCGAGGGCTGGGTCTTCCTGGTAGCAGACTACTCGCAGATCGAGCTTCGCATCATGGCCCACCTCTCCGACGATGCCGCGTTCATCGAGGCCTTTCGCCAGGGAGGCGACATTCACCGCCAGACTGCTGCCCTGATATTCAACGTACAGCCCGACCAGGTCACCGGGGACATGCGCGGCCGGGCCAAGACCATCAACTTTGCTACTATCTACGGGCAGGGCGCCTTCGCCTTGAGCCGCCAGCTCGCGATATCCTTGGAGGATGCCCGAGGATTCATCGCGCGATACTTCGAGCGCTTCTCCGGGGTCCGCTCATTCCTGGATCGCCAGATCGAGCTCGCCCGGCAGCAGGGTTATGTGGAAACGCTCTTCAAGCGTCGCCGGTACATTCCGGAGATCAAGGAACGAAACTTCAGCCTGCGCTCCTACGGTGAGCGCAACGCCCAGAACTCTCCGCTCCAGGGCTCGGCTGCTGACCTCATCAAGCTGGCCATGGTGGGGATCCACCGTGCCATCCGGCAACAAGGACTGGCGGGGCGCATGTTGTTGCAGGTACATGACGAACTGGTGTTCGAGGTGCCCCCGGATGAAGTGGAGGTTATGACTCAACTGGTTAGGGAGCACATGGAAAACGTGGTACAGCTCAAAGTTCCGCTGGTGGTGGACATCGGAGTCGGGCCCAACTGGCTGGAGGCAAAGCGGTAGCCGGTGCGCTCGGAACTTGCATCAGCGCTCTTCTCAACCACACATCGTTGGACTGACAGTAGAACCGCCGGACCGATCCGAAGGGGTTACCCCTTCTCATCATGGGCCTTGTAGTCCCGCCGGCTCCCGTCTTGGAGGCGTATGAGGCGTGCGGTCCTGCCCCTGATCACGCTCGGGCTGTTTGCCATGGTTGTGGCGGACCGGCTGTCGCACGTCCTGGCCAACCGGCAGCAGACCGTAGTGCAGGGGCCGAGCGATACCCGGTCTGCCACGGTTACGCTCCGTCCTCCCTCCGAATCCGAAAGCTCTACTGGTGCCACCTCGGCCGTTCCGGCTCCCGCAGTCGCGCCCAGTACTCCCACGATAGATCGGCTGGCACGGTTAGCTGCCCGGCAGCAGCTCAGTCGCTCGGCCGGTCTGACCTACCTTGATTCTCTGATCAGTAGCACCGACTCGGTGGTTCGGCGCTGGCCCGATCGGAGCGGCACTCCACTCAGGGT
>JBJMPB010000399.1:0-3126 GCA_045803455.1 Gemmatimonadales bacterium
GAGAATCGAGGCCTAATACAGGCTGCCTGACTGCAGATGCAGATTCGTTAGACCCGCTTACTCAGAATCAGATACGCCACCGCAGCAATGGCGGCGCTCATCGGCATGGTGAGAACCCAGGCCCACACGATCCGCCGGGCGACGCCCCAGCGCACCGCGGAGAGCCGTTGCGCGGCGCCCACGCCTACAATAGCGCCGGTGATGGTGTGGGTGGTACTGACGGGGACACCCAACCGGGAGGCGATCAGCACCGTAATTCCACCCGCAGTCTCCGCACAGAATCCGCCGAAGGGACGAAGCCGCGTGATCCGGGTTCCCATCGTCTTCACGATCCGCCAGCCGCCCAGCGCGGTCCCGCAGGCAATCGCGGTGTAGGCCGCGAACTCCACCCACAGCGGAATCCGGTCCGCTGTTGCCACGTAGAAAAAGCCGAGCCAGCCCTGCTGGTTCAGGAACAGATGCTGAGTGGAAACCAGTAGACCGACGATGATTCCCATCGTCTTCTGCGCATCGTTGGCGCCATGACTCAATGAGTAGAGAGCGGCGGAGAGGAGCTGCAACCTTCGGAAGGCCTTATCCAGCGGCCCCGGACGCATGCTTCGCAAGAGCCAGGATAATCCCACGGTAAGCCCGAGGGCGATCGCCATACCGAGCAGCGGTGAGAGCACGATGAAGGCGACCGGCAGAATCCAGCCGGAGAGAATCAGGGCGCCGAACCCGGCTTTGGCGATGGCAGCCCCGCCGTAGCCTCCTAATAGGGCATGGGAAGACGATGTAGGAAGTCCCAGAAACCAGGTGATCAGATCCCAGAGAATGGCGCCCAGCAGTCCACCCAACACGACGCTGGGGTCCACCACCATGGGGTCGATCAGCCCCTTTCCCACGGTCTTGGCCACCGCAGTGCCCACCACGAATGCGGCCATGAAGTTGAAGAATGCCGCCCACACCACCGCTACGCCCGGACTCAGGACCCGGGTGGAGACTACGGTTGCGATCGAGTTGGCACTGTCATGGAAGCCGTTGATGAAATCGAAGATCAGCGCGACACCGATGATGACCAGAACATAGAGGACGGCGTGATCCATGCTCAGCCGTGCTTGATCGAGATGGACTCCAGCACGTTCCCGGCATCTTCCATGTGGTCCAGCGTCTTCTCCAACGTGTCGTAGATCTCTTTCCACTTGATCACGATCAGGGCATCGGGCGAGCCATCGAACAGCCGGGCGACCCATTCGTGGTAGACCGAATCTCCCTCCTCTTCCAGCCGCTTCACCTGAGCGCAGGCGTCGAGCACCACGCGGTCCTTGTTCTTTTCCAGCCCCATCACCGCCACCAGGAGCTGTTGCGTGGACCGGAGCACGACATCCGCCATGAGGATGGCACCGGGAGGAGCTTCGCCGGCCTGATACATCTGGACCCGGCTGGCGGTCCCGTCGATCAGGTCCATGACGTCGTCGAGTCGGGAGGCCAGCAGGTGAATGTCTTCCCGGTCGAGCGGGGTGATGAACACCCGATCGAGTCGGGTCACCACCTCATGGGTGACCTGATCGGCCTGGTGTTCCAGGCGCTTGATGGCCTCCGCGATGGCCCGGCGGCGCATCGGTTCGGCCTTCAGCAGGTCCACCTGAAGCTTGGCGGCCTCGACGCTGAAGTTGGCGACGGTGCTGAAGAGGTCGAAGAACTTCTCGTCGCGGGGAAGAAGGCGCATGAAGAAACCCTTGGTGACGAGGACAGAAGCGGCGGTAAAATAGCCCCCAAGGTGAGGTTGGCAAGCGGCATAGTTCTAGCGGAGAGCAGGCCGCCAAGTACCTTCCACGATGGGCATTACGTCGGGTCACCACAGTACCAACCGAACTAGCACGCCGGAACCGTACAACACAACCTGCTGAAGTGTCGGGGGATAGGGCTCGCCAGTCATGACCCACAGTTTGCTCCTCCGCCCCGACCGCCTGGCGGCGCTCCGCCAAACCGCCCTGCTTGATACCCCGCCGGAAGAGGGCTTCGACCGGCTTACCCGGATGGCTGCCCGGCTGCTGGGGGCCCCGACCTCCTTGATCTCCCTGGTT
The DNA here is from genome assembly GCA_045803455.1 of Gemmatimonadales bacterium. Lineage (GTDB taxonomy): Bacteria > Gemmatimonadota > Gemmatimonadetes > Gemmatimonadales > GWC2-71-9 > CAVVWJ01. Next base: position 2,067 of record JBJMPB010000399.1, read on the forward strand.
ACCGACGAGCGCCAGTTCTTCAAGAGCACCACGGGCTTACCCGAACCCTGGGCAACCCGACGCACCGCTCCCCTCTCGTTTTCCTTCTGCTCTACCGTCACCGGGACTGGGGAACCCCTGGTGGTTGAAGACGCCCGGAGGCACCCGTTGCTCCGCCATAGTCAGGCACTTCGGGAGCTGGGCTGGGTGTCCTACGCCGGAGTACCCTTGGTTTCCCGCGAAGGGCACGTCCTGGGCAGCTTTTGTGTCGTCGACCGTACGCCACGATTGTGGTCGGAGCGGGACATCGCACTACTGCAGGATCTTGCGGCATCGGCGGTTACTGAGATCGAGCTTCGCCGGGAAATGGCCCAGCGAGGTCAGGCCGAGTTGGGCCGCCGGGATAACGAGGAGCAGCTCTACAGCACGTTTGAGCACGCCGGCATCGGCCTGGCGCTGCTCTCACTCGATGGGCGATGGATCAGGGTCAATCGGGCCCTGGCAGATCTGCTGGGGAGCTCTCCGGAACAGTTGATCGGTTTCCCTGCTGAGACCCGGACTCATCCCGAAGATCTGGCAGCGGAACAGGAGGCGATGCGGCTCCTGCTAGTGGGGGAGAGTCGAAACTATACTGTCGAAAAACGCTATCTGACCTCCACCGGCGACGTCATCTGGGCGCTGGTCAATGTCTCCCTGGTGACCGGGCCCGAAGGCCAGCCGTCCTACCTTATCGCGGCCATCCAGGACATCACCGAACGAAAGCAGGGCGAGCTTGCGCTTCGGGAGCGGGAGGAAGGCTATCGCTGGGTCATTGTCGCTTCCGGCCGGGCGGTCCGGCACTGGGAGCTCTCGATCGACCGGCTGAGCTGGGATCGCGAGACGGCGCCTCCTCTGGATTATCAGTGGTTTGAAGTTGGAGAGACGCCCGATTGGTGGTACGACAGGATCCATCCCGTCGATCGGGAGCGGGTCGTCCAGAGCATGGATGCAGCCATCGCCGGGGGTGAGATCGCCTGGTCGGCCGAGTACCGGTTCCGCCGAGCTGATGGCGCTTATGCGGTGGTGCAGGATCGCGCGTCGG
>JBJMPB010000401.1:0-17797 GCA_045803455.1 Gemmatimonadales bacterium
TTGATCGGAGTGTCGGTCTGGATGTAGACCATCCGGTCTTCATCGCGAAACTGGCGGCCCATAGCGCTCACCACACCCATGGTGACGCTGCTGGCCAACCCGAACGGGCTGCCGACTGCCAGCACCACCTGCCCCGCGGCAAGCGAGTCGGAGTCACCCAGCCGGGCAAAGGGCAGGTCCTTCGCCTCGACCTTGAGCACGGCGAGATCGGTCTCCTGGTCCACCCCGACTAGTCTCGCCGGCAGCTCCAGCGACACCGGCGGGAGCACCGAGCGGTTGGGCGATCCGGCCACGGCGGGACGGGGCACAATGACGATGAAGCGCCGGCCGCCTTCGATCACGTGAGCATTGGTGATGATGAATCCGTCCCGGCTCAGGATCACGCCCGAGCCGGTGCTGCGCTGGGTTCCAATGAGCGCGTTGGCTCCGGTGGAGCCGGCGCCCACCGGCCCATAAGCGGCGACCTGGATTTGCACCACGGCGGGAGCAATTCGGGAGACGACACCCTCGAGCGAGTGGCTCAGGGCGCCGAGGTCGGCTCGGCGCGGAGTGGTCTGGGCGCCGGCCACAGAGCCGAGGAGGGCGAGCGCGAGAGGACCGGCCCAGGTGAAGAGTCTCATCGGCCATTTCTCCGATCTCATCGGCCATGTCTCTGGGTTGAAGAGTCGAATCTGAGGGCAGAAATCCGGGTGCGCCAGCACTGGGTATTGTGGCAATCGAGCTCGCCATCCTTCCGGCCGGAGGCGCCTACAGATCCCAAACCTAATTTCTCCTATAACGTAGCAGTGCAACTGCGCACCACGGAGACACGGAGAACACGGAGGCAGCACGGAGGAGGCTATTCAGAACAGCGCTCGCTTAATGCCATGTACCAGGGTGGTCACGTTGAAGTTTATGAGTAGGCCAGATGAGACGCCCTGAAGTCGCATGTATGTCATCAACTGTGACGAATGAATGGGGAGCAACTTGTCTACGGATTTGATCTCTACAACGAGGCAGCTCTCAATTAGCAGATCGATTATAAAGGATTTTGTGAGTTGTACGCCTTTATATTCGAGCGGCAACTCGACCTGACTCTTAAATGCAATTCCTCGAAGTTCCAATTCACGGCACATGCAGCTTTGATAGCTCGATTCCAGGAGGCCAGCACCCAAGTGACGATGTACCTCGATAGCGGCTCCAATTGTCCTTGCACTTACCGTGTTTATAGGATGCTCGATCAGCGCCATCACCACCACCTGGCAAAAATCCGAAGATGAGAATCGGTCGCACAATGGCATCACCATTCCTCTGCAACTGGTGCTTCAAACTCGCACAAACTCCTAGTGGCTTGACTCCGTGCTACCTCCGTGTGCTCCGTGTCTCCGTGGTGAGCAGTTAGTTTCGGTAGGCGGTTACCTTCCTCTGCATGCAACCAGCCGAGGTCCAGCGCCGCACGCTGCGGCTCCTGTTCATTGCGCAGGTCATCAGCGGCATCGGCATCGCGGTCGGCTCTTCGGTTGGCGCGCTACTGGCGGCCGACATCGCTGGCATCGGCGTGTCCGGCCTGGCGATCAGCACCAACGTCGTGGGCGCGGCGCTGTTCGCGGTGCCGGCGACCGCCATCGTCCATCACTACGGCCGGCGGCTGAGTCTGTCGGCGGGCTACTGCACCGCGGCGGTGGGCTCGATTCTCCTGGTAGCCGCCGCGGTTCGAAACTCGGTACCACTGCTGTTCTTCGGATTCTTTCTCTTCGGCGGTGCCACTGCCGCCGGACTTCAGGCCCGCTACGCCGCGGTGGATCTGGCACCTGCCGCGATCCGGGGCCGCCATCTCTCCCTCGTGGTGTGGGCGACAACGATCGGCGCGATCATCGGGCCGAGCCTCGCCCCAGTCGCTGGGCAAACCGTGGGCGCATACGGTGTACCCACCCTGGCGGGGCCCTTCGTCTTCTCGGCGATGCTGCTTGGACTGGCGGCGTTACTGCTTTTCGGGCTGCTCCGGCCGGACCCGGCGGTCGTCGCTCGAGAGCTGTTCGGTGATTCGGGCGCGCGCGCTGCTCAGCCCGGAATCGGCGCGGCCCTTCGACTCGTTGCCTCCCTTCCCGCGGCTCGGCTGGGTGTGTCAGCCATGGCAATCGGGCACGTGGTGATGATCGGGGTGATGACGATGACGCCGGTGCATATCCGGGGCGCGGGCCACGGAGCCGAGTATACCCTCAGAATTGTGGGACTGGTCCTCAGCTTTCACATCGCCGGCATGTTCGCATTTGCGCCAGTGGTCGGATGGCTGACCGATCGGATCGGCCGCCGCCCAGTGATCTTTGCCGGCATCGCCATTCTGCTCATCGCATGTGCCGTGTCTGGAACCGCGGGGCACGACCCGGTGTATCTGGCCGGGGGCTTGATGCTGCTGGGTCTGGGTTGGTCGGCAACAATGGTTGCCGGATCTACGTTGCTGAGCGACGCGATTTCAGGGGAGATGCGCGCCTCGGCGCAGGGGCTTTCGGACCTGATGATGGGGCTGGCCGGCGCAACCGCGGGCGCCCTTTCGGGTGTGGTGGTGGAGGCCTGGAGTTATGCCACCCTGACACTGCTGGCGGCCCTGGCCACGGCTCCCCTCATCGTTCTGGTATCCCTTCAGCCCCGGGCGGATAAGCAGTTGTCCACTGGAGACTAAAGACCACCGATTCGCGTCTCGCGACTCGCCACTCGTGACTCGCAGTTGTGACTCGCGACTAATTGTGACATTACACGTTCCCAATCGCGACAAAAAAAGGTTGCCCCGCCCGGTCCCCATTTCTATACTGCCCCCCGACCACTCATACCAGCAGGAGGCAACTATGGCGAAGAGCACGCAAGCCATTCCCAAAGGCTACCATACCGTGACGCCCAGCCTCATGGTGGCCGGGGCGGCGAGAGCCATCGACTTCTACAGGAAGGCGTTAGGAGCCGAGGAGCTGAGCCGGTTCCCCGGTCCGGACGGCAAGATCATGCACGCGGAGATCAAGATCGGCGACTCGGTAATCATGCTGAGTGACGAGATGCCGGATCATGGCGGCAAGGGCCCCAAGTCGCTGGGCGGCACGCCGGTAGGCTTCTTCGTGTACCGGGACAATGTCGATGCGGCCTGGAAACAGGCGATCCAAGCCGGTGGCAAAGAAGTCATGCCGCTGATCGACCAGTTCTGGGGCGATCGCGCGGGGTGTTTCGAGGATCCTTTCGGACACAAGTGGTGGCTGGCCCAACACATCAAGGACATGAGCCCGGACGAGCTGAGGCAGGCGGCCGACCAGTTCTTCTCCCAGATGCAGCCCAGCTAAGCTGGCTGACAGGTAAAGCAAAGCGGACCCGCCCAGCGGGTCCGCTTTTGCTCACCGGCTCTCACTCGGCGTCATCCGGAACCGCCGGCTCGGCGGACTTGGCCGGCCGCGGCTTCTCCTCCTTCTGCTGGGTGAGCTTTCCTTTCTGGCGCTCCTGCACGATGTCGCCGCCAGGCTGCATGCTGCCGCCCAGCTTGAAGTGGTCCTGGTTGTAGTTGCCACGTTTCTTCTTGCCCATGGAATCCTCAGATGGTAAAGCGGAGCAGGCCGGCTACGCCGTCCACCTCCGCCAGATAGGTCGGGTTCTGAATGAATGACACCGTGGCTCCGGTGCCCTTGGCCCGGGTGACCAGCTCGTCAGGGACGTCCACGGTCTCCGCCTCTTCCGGCAGCTCGGCCACCAGCTCTGGCGGAAGCACCGGCGAGCTCCGGGGTACCGGCTCGGCATACCGAGTCTCGAACTCCTCCGAGATCAGCAGGTCGGCCACCTGTCCGCGGATGAGGGCGGCGAAGGTGGGGCCCAGTCCTGCGACGCCCAGCCCGCCGGCCCGATAGCCCTCGATGGCGCGACGGGTCTTATCGGCGTCTTCGCGGCGATCTTCCGACTTCATCGCGTCGAGTGTGGTCTTGAGCACCTCGTGCTCCGGTGCGGTGATGTCCAGCCGAAGCACGTCCTCGACCAGCTTCTCCCGAAGGTGCTGAGGCAGCTCTTCCCGGAAGGCGGGAACCATCACCTCGTCGCCCGCCAGCACGATATGCCCGATCTCTTCCTCCCGGACAATCCGGTCGAGCGCCGCGACAGTGTCTTTGGCGTGCTGCTGCCGCAGGTTGTCCACGTGGCGCTGGTAGCGCGCCTGGGACCAGCCGCCGGCCTGGTGCCGGTTGAGCGGAGCGCCCTCGACCTGGGCTTCGCCCACCGTAACGCCGAGCGCAAAGACGAAAATCCGGGCCAGCTGACTGTCCAGCACAACCGCGGCATAACGGGGATAACTGTCGGTGAGCCGAGCCAGCTCATACAGCTGGGGCTGGTTGTAGACGTAGAGCCGGTGCTCCTTGACCGGAGCATCGAGCTGGATGGCCTCGAAGAAGTCGTCGGCCCCGGCGCAGGCGAAAATGGCAACGCCGTTAGCAGACGGGCGCAGGTTTTCCCGCACCCAGCTCTGGATCCGCTCGACGTCGCGGTCGTAGCTCTCCCGATCGGCGCTGTGCGGCTCGAAGGTACGGCCCCGTGCGGCGAGCTCCCGGCGAAGAAACCGGTCCACGTCGTCCTTGCCGTGCTGGTCGGGCTCGGCATTGAGATAGAGGCTCAGGACCGGAAAGGTGGTGGGTGGGAAGGCGACCAGGCGGTCGAATTGATCCTGTAACAGCGTGGGCATGTTGGGTCTCACCAGGTCACGAGTCACGATTCAAGAGTCACGAGTGCTATCTATTGACATCTGCTCGGGACCCTCAGTGATCCGACTCACCGAGTTGAGGCCGGCCTGCTGCCCGCTCGCGACTCAAGGCTCCCGACTGGCGATTAACTGAGAACTGGGCATGATATTCCGGTTGGTACGGAACACATTCTCCGGGTCCCAGCGGGCCTTCACCTCGGCCAGGCGACTCAGGCTTTTGCCCAGTGCCGCCTCGATCCGGTCCGGTCCCTCGTCTTGAGTGAGGAAGTTGATGTAGGTCCCGCCGGTGGAGAACGACTTCATGTCATTCCAGGCGGTGCGGGCCCAGTCGATGTTGGCCTCATCCTGACTGAGCTCCTCCCACGAGGCGGTGATGTTGAGGGTGTACCGGGCGTCCCGATTTCCCACGGGCGAGTGCTCCTGATCCAGCCGGTTGAGCGCACCAGCCATGTGGAACAGGATCACCGCCGAGTGGGGTGAGCGGATCCGGGCTGCGTGCTCCATGATGTTGTCGCAGAGCGTCGGCTCGATCCGAGGGAGATACTCGCTCTTCCAGTAGTAGCGGCGGCCCTTGGGCTGGGTTGCATCTAACAGGGACTGCATCTGGACATAGGGTCGCCGCACCAGCATGTCGCCTACAGGCCTCCCGAACGACTTGATCGGGGCCACCGCCTTGTCGCCCTCCTCGGGGCTGCCGGTGTGGCACGCCGAGATGGCGATGATAGGCTTGCCGTGGATCTCCGGGGGAAGCCAGGGCGCAGGCGGGGCCAACCGCATCAGCACCACCAACGTCAGCTCGGGCGCGGCCTGCTCGGTCAGCGTACGGTACAGCTCCAGCACGGCGGGCGCATCGCTCGCGGGCCAGGCGACAATTCCGCCCATTACCTCCGGGCCCACGGGGTAGAGCCGGTAGTCGATACCCGTCACCACGCCGAAGTTCCCTCCGCCGCCCCGCAGACCCCAGAAGAGATCGGGATTCTCGTCACTGCTGGCGCGCACGAGCCGTCCGTCGGCGGTGACCAGGTTCATGCCGAGCACCGTGTCACAGGTCCAGCCGTAGCGACGGGTCAGGTATCCAAAGCCCCCGCCCAGCGTGAGCCCCGCGATGCCGGTCTGAGAGATGAATCCCAGGACTGCGGCCAGTCCGTGGAGCTGGGTCTCCCGATCTACGTCACCCAGGAGGCAGCCACCCTGCGCGTGGGCGATCTGTTCCTGGGACTCGACCCACACCCCTCGCATTAGAGACAGGTCCAGCATGAGGGCACCGTCGGCCGTGGCCAGCCCGGCGATGTTGTGGCCTCCGCCCTTGATGCAGAGCAGGAGCTGATGCTCCCGGGCGAACTGCACGCACGTGGCTACGTCGGCCGTGCCGAGACAGCGGGCGACGATGGCGGGCCTGCGATCGATCATCGCATTCCAGACCGTGCGCGAGTCCACGTAGCCGGCGTCGCCGGGCAGAAGCAGCGGTCCCCGGAGCCGCGGCTTCAGGGCGTCGATTGTGCTCTGACTCAGCTCGATCTCTCGATTGTCGGTAGTGACGGCCTTCACTGGCACTTCTCCTTTCAGCACGCTGCGCGCACGGTCGGTCACGAGCCGGATGGTGCCCTACGCCGGCCTGGGAGAAGTTGCTAACTGGAAATAGATAAGCAAGAGCCGCAGGCCGGGTTCTGGGTCACATCGCGAATACGCCAGCGCTGATAACTTCGCAAAGTTCGTGGTGCCCAAGCTTCTTTGAGGTCTCGGTGCTGCTCGCCGGGGCCTTTTTTATCCCAGTACGAGGATCATCGATGGCACAAATTCCACCCTGGCATTCCATCCGCCAACGCGATGGAAATGTCTTCCACGACGAGACCGGATGCCCTGTGGGCAATGACATAGATGAGAAGTATCGCCGGACCGGCCACCGCTGCCGGCAGCGCTGCCGGGCCTGCGCGAGGCTGCGGGCTGAAGCTCAGGAGTTGAGCCGGCTGCCGCACCTGATGTCACTCTAAGGAGGGGCGGAGGGGCGGAGGGGCGGAGGGGCGGACCGTAAGGTGCAGCAAACCAACAGCAATGACTATAGCCGCTGAATGTCGAGCGCGGTGTACGTCTGCTCCAGCTCGGCCAGGAGACGCTGAAAGTCCGGCTGGCCCCGCAGGTTCTCCAGAAAGGGATTGATCCGAAAGAAGGGCCACCAACGAAACCCGGGAGTGCACCTCGGCGGCGGTTCAGTTGCTGTAGTCCTCCCTCCTACACCCCGTATCGTCAGAGTCTGCTCCGATCTTCTCTTCGTGCCGATATCCGTGGTCTGGCTGGTTTCGCATTGTTCACCCGTATCGAGGCGTGAACCGTGCGGTCAACCACTCACAGGAGAATGGGGCGATGAGCAGCATGAGGCGAAGCATTGGCAGGGCGGCGATTCTGTTCGCCGCGACAGCGGGGGCAGCGTGCGGCAGCGACAGCGGCGGCGATTCTTCCGGCGGACCCGACCCGGTGGCGCTGTCCGCCGCCCGCTCGGAGCCCAGCGGCGACGGTCAATCCGGGACGGCCGGTCAGGATCTGGCGAATCCCTTGCGCATCGTGGTGCTCCGCGGCTCAGCGCCTGAGGCCGGCGCCGTTGTCACCTGGAGTACTGCCGGCACCGGAGCGACACTGACGCCCAGCACCAGCACGACCGGGCCCGACGGCATCTCGAGCAGCGTCTGGCACCTGGGAACCCAAGCAGGTGCGCAGAGTGCGCAGGCCGTGGTCGCAAGGGCCGACGGATCCCCAGTGAAGTTTGCGGCGACCGCGGCCGCCCCGGGCGGTGGACCGGCACCGGTCGGGATTCAGCTCATAAGTGACGGCACCGACAGATTTGAGCCGGCCAACGTAACCATTCCGGTCGGCACCACCGTCACCTGGACTTGGGTCAGCGGGTTTCACAACGTGACCCCCACCGGCGCCCCGGAATTCACCGGCAGCGGCCAACCGGTCTCAGCGCCGCACACCTTCTCTCAGACGTTCAACAGTGCGGGGACGTACCTCTACTTTTGCGTGGTCCACGGGTCCCCCACTGCTGGAATGCGCGGAACCATCGTGGTGCAGTGATACCTCTTGGTGTTGACCGCTGACGGACGGGGCCGTACCCTCACTCGATCATGACCACGACTCTCGACATCGCGCCGGCCGGCATGGCGCTGCTCGATCCCGGCGGCACCGTGCTCGGCGCCACTCCCGGATTCGGCCGCGCACTGGGGTTCGATACGCCGACGGTCGGCCGGGAGCTGTCCGAGCTGCTGAGCACGTTCGATGACCCGGGCGCGGTGGAGAGCGCGCTCGGCCGGCTGCACGGGGGAGAGGCGGTCGAGCTGGAGGCGTGGTGTTGGCGGCAAACCGGGGAGCCGGTGGCGGTGTGTCTGGTGGCCGCTCCATTGGAGCTGGACGGTCAGTGCGCGGCCATGTACTGCCTGGTCCGCGACATCACCGATCAGCGTCTCGCGGCCGAGGAGCATGCCCGGACCCACTCGCTCCACCAGGCGACGCTCAGATCGATGACCGACGGGCTGCTGGTGGTGGACCCTGGGGGCGGTGTCCTGAGCTTCAACCAGCGGTTCATGGACATGTGGCAGATCCCTCCCATCGCTGCCGCTTCGGGCCGGGACGCGGATTTGTTGAACGCAGTGCTGCACCAGCTGGAGGATTCGACCGGGTTTCTGCGCCGGGTGGAGGAGCTGTACGACGATCCCGAGGCGTCGAGCTCCGATGAGATCCGGCTGCGGGACGGCAGAGTGTTCGAACGCTGCTCCGAGCCACAGCGGCTCGCCGGGCGAAGCGTGGGTCGGGTCTGGAGCTTTCGGGACATCACCGAGTCGCGCCAGGCGGCAGAAGCACTGCGGGAAAGCCAGGATCTGCTGGAGCTGTTCTTCGCCCAGTCGCTCGACGGCTTCTTCTTCATGATGCTGGACCAGCCGATGGTGTGGGACGAGACCACCGACAAGGAGGCCGCCCTCGATTACATCTTTAGCCACGAGCGAATCACCAAGGTGAACGCCGCCGTTCTGGCCCAGTTCGCCGCCCGGGAGGAGCAGATGATCGGGCGCACCCCGGCCGAGCTGCTGGCGCACGACATCCCGGGCGCGCGGGCCCGGTGGCGTGAGTTCCTGGATGCCGGACACCTGCATCGGGAGACCGACGAGCGGACGTTGGATGGCCGTCCCATGATCATCGAGGGCGACTACATCTGCCTGTACGACCGCGCGGGACGCATCATCGGGCACTTCGGGATTCAGCGGGACGTCACCCAGCGTCGGCTGGAGGAGAAGGAGACCCTGCGCTCCCGCCAGGAGCTCCGCGATCTGACTACCCGCCTGCAGGTGGTGCGGGAGGAGGAGCGCACCTGTCTCGCTCGTGAGGTCCACGACGAGCTGGGCCAGGCCCTGACCGGGCTCAAGATCGACCTCGCGTGGCTCCGCTCGCGGCTGGCGGACCGCACCCTGGTGGACCGGGTGCAATCGATCATCGTGCGCATCGACGGCGCGATGGATACGGTCCGCCGGATCGCTACCGATCTTCGGCCGAGCGTGCTGGACGATCTCGGCCTTGTCGCCGCGGTGGAGTGGCAGGCCCAGGAGTTCGAGCGCAGCACCGGGATTCCGGTTCGGCTCGAGGTAAACGCCGAGCATGTGGAGCTGGAGGACAGTTGCGCTACCACCGCGTTCCGCATTCTGCAGGAGACGCTCACCAATGTCGCCCGGCACGCCCAGGCCACCCGGGTCCACATCGCGCTTCGGGTGAGCGCCGAGATTCTGACGCTGGAGGTGAGAGACAATGGGCGGGGAATCAGCGATGCCGAGATCACCTCGCCCCGATCCTTGGGACTGCTGGGCAGCCGGGAGCGGGCGATGGCCTGCGGTGGAGAGCTGGTGATCCGCGGCCTCAAGGGTCAGGGGACCACGATGTCGCTCAGGGTTCCGCTGGGACCGGCGGCAGGGTTCCCCTCATGATCCGACTCCTCATCGCCGACGATCACCCGGTGGTGCGCGCGGGTCTCCGGCGGATCATCCAGGATGCGCCCGGTCTGGAAGTCGTGGGGGAGGTGGCCAGCGGGCACGAATTGATCGAGCGGCTGCCCGGGATACCGGCCGACATCGTGCTGCTGGATGTGACCATGCCGGGCCCCCGATTTCTGGAGCTGCTGCAGCAGCTCAAGGCCGAGCATCCGACGGTGGCGGTGCTAGTGCTCAGCGTTCACCCGGAGGATCAGTACGCGGTGCGCGCGCTACGGGCCGGCGCCGCCGGATATCTCACCAAGGACCATTCACCCGAGGAGCTGACCGACGCGATCCGGCGGGTCTACCGGGGCAGCAAGTACGTGAGTCCCGCACTGGGGGAGCGTCTCGCCTCCGACCTGGCGGCGGGGACCCGGGACGTGCGGCACGAGCTGCTCAGCGATCGGGAGTACGAGGTGCTCTGCCTGCTCGGCTCGGGGCGCACGGTCAAGGAGATCGCCAGCTCGCTCGAGCTCAGTTCCAAGACCGTGAGCACCTACCGCACCCGGGTTCTGGAGAAGATGGGCGTCACCAGCAACGCGGACCTGGTGCGGTACGCGGCGCAGCACGGGCTCATCAGCTAGACGCCAGTCGCGAGTCACGAGTCGTCAGAAGCCGATCGCCCGCTGTCAGCCGCGCGCCGACAGCGCCGCTCCCAAAAATCTCTCGCAATTCTCTCCGCCCGCCGATCACGGTGGGCGGTCCTGTTTCATACCATTGGCTCAGAGATCATTGACGAACTACACCCGATGGAGGAGGTACCATGACATCGCGCGTCGCCGTTCCCTTGTTGAGCCTGCTGCTCTGGACCGGAGTGCTCGCCTGCAGCGACGGGCTCCTGCCGACGGACTCGGCGGAGCTCAGCCTGGCCGCGAGCGGAAGAACTGCATTCGGATTTAATGGAAACGCCAGCGGATTTCCCACGGGAGCGGTCCGGCTCACCGGCGGCGGCTCCTACGCACCGACCAGCGGCTCCAACACCGTGCCCAGCGAGACCTCGGCCGTCTCCAGCGGCGCTTTCGATTGTAGCGCGACGGTGGCCCAGGGTCCGCTGGCGGGATGTCAGGCCGGCGAGGGCGTCCGCTGGGACACCGCCCAGCTCCTCGCGTCCACCACCTTCAAGTGCACCGGAGCGGATGCGGCGAAGGTCGCTACCACCAACTCCGGGACGGCGGTCCTCCTGGCCGACTTCTACCGGGCCGGCGATGGCAACGACGAATCGTTCACGGCTCAGATCATCGTCTCGGAGAGCGATCTGGCGCCGGAAATTCCCGGCGTTCAGACGCTGTGGGTGCAGGGCGTGGGGTGTGGAGTAGCCAACGGCCACTTCAACGGAAAGAGCTGAGGCCATAGCTATCGCGTGTAGAGCTCGCTGGCGTTGGGAGTATTGTCTTCAAACCGGTCGGCATCACCCGCCGCGAACAGGTGGGCGGTGCCGCCGAGCATCACCTGGACGACCCCATCATTCTCCCAGCTTGGCGCGGGCCGGATCCTCCACAGGTTGGTGCCGGGAGTGTAATCGTAACTGCGGGGCGTCCCAGTACTGGGTTGGACGATTACGAAGAACCGGTTTCCGATGACAGCACCGATGGCCCGGCCGGCGGATGGAATGGGGGCGAGGGTTCTCCACTCATTCGTTGCCGGATCGTACATGTCGAGATCGGCAGTGGCAGTACCCGTGCGAGAGTTGACACCCCCGACGATGTAGAGCCTACCCTGAAGCACTCCCGCCGCCCCCGCGGCGTGATTGTGAGGCGCCCAGGGACGGCTCACCCACCGGTCGACCGCGGGATCATAGCGGAAGAATCGGCGGGTGTCTGAGCTGGAGCAGTACCCCGGGTCGGGAAAGAACAGGCCGGAACAACGACCGGGGAGCACGTAGAGCTTTCCGCCGATGACTCCGCTCACCCCGTTTGCCGCGATTATCGGCATACCCGTTTTCCGAATCATCCGATCACCGACGTAATCGTAGGCCCAGACCTCGCCGGTCATGAAAATCTCGTGCCTGAAATCGTCGTCCATAGCAAAGCCGCCGGAAAAATAGATCCTGCTTCCAATCCTGCCGCCGCCGTTCGTTTGCCATACCTCCACCCCCGCCGCCTTGGTGGTCCAGGTGTCGGTGGCCACGTTGTAGGCCTTCACCGGCTTCCCGTCTACGGCCTCTGCCTCGCTTTCTGGGTGGCCGGCCAGATAGTAGACGATGGACTGCCCCGCGGCATTGGGCGCCATGGCCAGAAAGCCATCGACGGTGACGAGTCCCGGATAGGCCGCCTTGCTACTCCAGCTGTTTACAGCCGTGGCAGTGGTTAACGCAGAAGGATGCTCGGGCGCGGCAGGCTGAGTGAGACTGTCCTCCGAGGTGCAAGCCACCGGAGTGATGACCAGCGCTGTATAGAGCAGGACCCGTTTCATAGGCGTGCCGCCCTTTCAAGGTGGGAGCGAGCTATCCGGCGGACTGGAGGGTAGGATAGCGAGAACAGGTCAAGTGGAGGTCAAGCCGCTGCGCCCGGGCTCAGACGCCTGTCCGCCGCCGGGAAGGAGCCGTTTAGCCGAGAGCTCCCCCTAGCCATTCGGCGGATGGTGGGCGCACCGGGGATCCCCGCATGTTTCGAGCATACGAAACATCAACGGCGGATCCCATGACAGACATCAGAACTTCACTCGCGATCCTCTCCGATCAGCTGGCGGACGCCGCGGCGAGCGCCGGCCAGTGCATCGTCGCGGTACACGCACGGCCCCGGCTCGCTTCCACCGGAATTCACTGGCAGGACGGCGTGGTGGTCACGACCGACGGGACCATCCGGCGGGAGAGCGACATCAACGTGACCCTTCCGGATGGACGAAAGCTGCCGGCCAGTCTGGCCGGGCGGGACCGGCGCACCGACCTGGCCGTGCTCCGGGTTGCGGCGGGCTCTCTGCCGACCGCTCGCCTGGGCGACCCGGCTTCACTCCGGCCCGGCCATCTGGTGCTCGCGCTGGCACGACTGGGCGAGAGCGGGCACCGGGTCTCCTTTGGGGCAGTGAGCGCGGTCGGCGGAAGCTGGCGCTGCTGGAAGGGCGGCGAAATCGACCGGCTGCTGCAATCGAATCTCACACTCTATCCCGGCTTCGGCGGCGGCCCGCTGGTGGATGCGAGTGGGCAGATTCACGGCATCAACTCCGGCGGCCTGAGCCGAGCGTTCGCGACTACGATTCCGGTGGAGACGGTGAGCCGGACCGTGCGGCAGCTGCTCGAGCGCGGCTATGTGGCGCGGGGCTGGCTCGGGGCCGCGATGCAGCCGGTGCGCTTCAACCCGGTGGCCCAGGGTCGGCTCGGACTGGAGGGCGACAGTGGGCTGGTGATCCTGTCGGTCGAGCCCGACGGGCCCGCGGCGTCGGCGGGGCTCCTGGTGGGCGACGTGATCGTGAAGCAGCGCGGCCAACCGGTCGAATCCGTGGATGACCTGGCCGAGGCGCTCTGGGCCGGCGATGCGGTGGGCCGGACACTCGATCTGGATTTGGTGCGCGGTGGCGAGCTGATCAAGGTCGGCGTGCTGATCGGGGAGCGGCCTCGGCGGAGCGCGTGATGGCCGAGTTTCTGAGCGGTCCCGCCGAGCGGCTCAGATCGAGCGTGGCGCAGATCGTCAATGGAAGGAACGGGAGCGGGGGCGTGGGTGCGGCGATCGCCTGGACCGACGTCGGTCTCTTTGTCACCAGCGCGCACGTGATCCGCTCGTACCGGATGACCGTGGTCACCCCCGACGGCCGGCGGGTTCCGGCCGAGCTGGTCTGGCAGGACCGGCGGCGGGACGTCGCCCTGGTGCGGGCGCCGGGGGCCGGGATGCCGCCAGTTAGGACCACGGATCCTTCGGCCATGCGTCCGGGTTCATTGGTAATGGCGATCGGGCATCCGTTCGGGCTGGTGGACGCGGTCAGCACCGGAGTGCTGCAATCGATTGGCGAGCTGCCGCTGGAGCTGGACTTCGAGAGTAGGAGTCTCCGCTGGGTTCAGGCTGACGTGCGGCTGGGACCGGGTAATTCCGGCGGGCCGCTGGCGGATGCGGACGGCCGGGTCATTGGGGTGGCCGCGATGATCGTGGGGGGCATGGCGCTGGCAGTGCCGGCTCCAGAAGTGGAGGCGCTCTTAGCGGGCATCGGGTGAAGATTCGAGCCTACGTGGCGGTACGGGATCCGGTGGTCCGGCGCACTCTGGCGGCTGCACTCAAGAGCAGCCGCGACATCGTGCTGGTGCCGCTGCCGGAGGAGGCCGACGTGGTGGTGGACGAGGCGGCGGTTCGCGCCGGCGCGAGATTGGATGAGGCCGAGAACGGCAACCGGGCATTAACCCGGCGCGAGCTGAGCGTGCTCCGTCTAGTGGCGCTTGGGCTAGGCAACAAGGAGATCGCGAGCCAGCTCGGCATCTCCACCCACACGGTCAAGTATCATCTGGCTTCGCTGCTCGCAAAGCTGGGCGTCCACTCGCGGACGGAGGCCGTTACGATGGGTCTTCGAAAGGGCCTCGTGCCGCTGTAGCTCGCGGTGCGAGCCGCGAGGTCTGTACTACATCCCCATCAGGGGCGCTGGAAGCCGGCTCTGTTGACCTGAACTTCGTCGAGGGCCACCACCGCCTTGTGCAAGTCCCAGGCTGCCTTGGCGATCAGCCCGAAAACCTTCTCGTTCGGTACCTGGGCCGATTCACCCGTACGACCCGCGTAGATAATGGCCGCCATGATCGCCACCGTATCGGTTGGATCCGTCACAATTGCCGCTCCTCGTCGTGAGATAGATTTCAGATCTTGACCATTCGCTAAAGAAGGCCCCAAATCTTACCGGTACCCTGCCGCCTGGAGCTGGAACAGCTCCGCGTAAAGCCCACCCTGCTCCACCAGCGACTCGTGCGTTCCCTGCTCCACCAACTCGCCGCCCTTGAGTACCAGGATCCGGTCCGCCATCCGCACCGTCGAGAACCGGTGCGAGATCAGCACCGCCATCCTTCCTTTAGTAAGCTCGCTGAATCGTAGAAACACCTCGTACTCCGCCCGGGCATCCAGCGCCGCGGTGGGCTCGTCCAGGATCAGGAGCTGCGCATCCCGCATGTAAGCCCGCGCGAGGGCCACCTTCTGCCACTCGCCGCCGGAGAGATCCACCCCGCCCTCGAACCGCTTGCCCAGCATCTGCTCGAACCCGCCGGTGACCCGCTGGACCACTGAGTCGGCCAGGCTCCGCTCCGCCGCGGTCTTGATCGCCGGCTGGTCCTCGATCCGGCCGATGTTGCCCACCGCGATGTTCTCCTTCAACAGGAAGTCGTAGCGGACGAAATCCTGGAAGATGACGCCGATGTTCCGCCGGAGGCTCTCGAGGTCGTAGTCCCGGAGATCCACCCCGTCGAGCAGGATCCGGCCTTCGGTCGGGTCGTAGAGCCGGGCCAGCAGCTTGACCAGCGTGGTCTTTCCCGCGCCGTTCTCGCCCACCAGGGCGATCCGCTCGCCCGGAACCAGCGAAAACTCGAGCCTCCGCACCGCCCACTGTTCCGAACCGGGATACTTGAAACCTACGTTCTCGAACACGAAGCCGGTCCGGATCGGCACCGGCACCGGCCGAGCACCAGGATTGAGCTTGATGCTGGGCTCGATCTCCAAGAACGAGAACAGGTCCTCGAGATAGAGACTCTGCTCGAACACCTGCGCCAGCGAGAGCAGCACCCGCTGGATCAGATCCCGGCTCTGGCGAAAGGATCCCGCCAGGAAGGTCAGTACGCCGATGGTGAAAAGACCGGCCGGCGAGCGGTGGCCGACCACCGTCAGATAAATGATCACGGCATAGGCGGCGTAATAGCCCAGCGTCCCCACGATCGAGAGCAGGGTGGAGACGATGCTCCGGCGGACCGAGAGCGCCTTGTTGGCCTCGTAGAACTCCTGCGACAGCCGGTCGTACCGGCCCACCAGGAAATCGGACAACCCGAAGAGCTTGAGCTCCTTGGCCGAGATGTCGCTGGCGCCGATGTAGCGGAGATAGTCGAGGGTGCGGCGCTCGGGAGTCCAGGAGAAGAGCAACGAGTAGCCCAGCGAGGCGAAGTGGGTCTCGCCCAGGAGCGAGGGCAGCACTGCTACCACCAGCAGCACCAGGAGCCAGGGGACATACACCGCGAGCGCCACGCTGAGAGACACCAGGGTGATCAGGTCCTGCAGCGTCGCCAGCAGCATGGTGAAGAGCCCGATCCGTCCCACGGTCTGCCGCCGGGCTCGCTCCAGCTTGTCATAGATCTCGGCGTTCTCGAACTGCTCCAGGTCGAGTGTTGCGGCGTGCTGCATCAGCTGGACGCTGGTCCGATTGGCGAAGAGGTCGCCCAGCAGGCTCTCCAGCAGCGCCGACACCCGACTGAGCCCTTCGCCGACCAGAGCAATGGCGAGCTCGATGCCAATAAGGAGGCCGAGCCGAGACCAGGGTATCGGGTCGCCGGCATTGTGCAGGTTGATTGCGTGGACCACGCCGTCCACGATGAGCTTCCCGATCCAGAGCACCGCGAGCGGCACCGCCGACCGGGCCACCCTGAGCAGCAGGATGCCGACCACGTAGCGAGGCTCGGTCTCCCACACCATCCGGAGCAGCTTGGGCAGGTGCCTGAGCGCCTGGAGCCGCTCCCGCCATCCGACGTCCGGCGCCGGCGCGTGCCGGCCTCGGCCGTTTCCTCTTATAACGGGGTGCTGGAGGGGGAGAGACATGCTATAAAGGTAAGCGGTGAGCGGTGAGCGGTGAGCGGTGAGGCGGTAAGGCGGTAAGGCGGAAGGCGGTAAGGCAAAGACCCTAGCCGAGCGCCGGAACCTGACGTAGCATCTTGGCTACCGTAATCCAATCCAGGAGACCTCCATGGCAGTGAGCGCAGCTGCGGTACAGAGCGGAAGGCGGACTCGGCGATTCTACGTCGGGATGGCGGTCGCCATTGCCATCACCGTGTTCGTCGGCTTCTCCCGCAGCTACTTCCTCAAAGGCTGGTACGGCACGCCGGAGCTGAGCCGGCTGCTCCACCTGCACGGGCTGGTGTTCACCACCTGGGTCCTGTTCTTCGTGGCTCAGACGGCACTGGTGGCGAGCGGCAGAACCTATCTGCACAGGCGCATGGGCGTCGCGGGAGCGGTGCTGGCCCTGCTGGTGCTAGTCGTGGGAACGACCGTCGCGATCATGCGGGTCAAGAGCGGGAGGCCATCGCCCATCCCCGGCGTGCCGGCACTCTCGTTCCTCGCGATCCCGCTGTTCGATATGGTTGTGTTCGCCATCCTGGTGGGCACCGCGCTCTACTTCCGGCGCCGGCTGGAGACCCACAAGCGGCTCATGACTCTGGCGATGATCTCGCTCCTCGCTGCCCCTATCGCGCGGATCCATTTTCCGCTCCTGCCGCCGGGCCCGCCGACGTTTTTTGGCCTGGCCGACCTCTTCATCGTGGCGCTGCTTATCTACGACCTCGTCACCCGCCGGAAGGTCCATCCCGCGACCATCTGGGGCGGACTTTTGGTGGTAGCGTCGCAGCCGCTCCGCCTGGTCATCGCGGGGACGCCGGCGTGGCTCACCTTCGCTGGATGGCTAACGCGATAGGCAGGCGGTAGGGCGGTAGGGCGGTAGGGCGGTAGGGGCGGACCGTCAGGCTAGCCCATGTCATCCCACTCCGGAGATTCTTCGCTGCACTCAGAATGACAACCGCTGTGCGTCCCGACCTTGCCGCCTTGCCGCTCACGGCCCATGCAGAATCGTTCCTCCATCTCCCACGGCAAAGATGTCGCTGGCCGAACTGCCCCAGATATCGGCCAAGGCACTTTTGGAGCCGGTGTCGATCGGGGTCCAGGCGCTCCCGTTAAAGTGCCAGATCTTCCCCGGCTCACGACCCAGCACGTAGATGTCGCTTGGGGAACTTCCCCAGATGGAGCCCAGAGTCGAGGTGGCTGGAGCTTGCATAGCCGACCAGCCGTGTCCGTCGAAATGCCAGACTGCTGCGTTGGAGCCGCTGCTCCCTGTAGCATACACGTCCGTGGCGGAGGTTCCCCAGACATTCGCCAACGCCAAATCGCTTTGGCGGAGTACTTCGGTCCAGGCGTGCCCGTCGTAATGCAGGATGATCGCC
>JBJMPB010000452.1:0-6787 GCA_045803455.1 Gemmatimonadales bacterium
ATCGCAAGGCGTTTCCCCGAAAGCGGCACGAGAACCTGGCCTATCTGGATGGGTCGGATCGCCGGCTCATCGCCCGGCTGAGCGGCATTCTTCGCATCGCCGAGGGTTTGGACCGCACCCATTCCCAGGCCATCACTGGAATCAAGGTGCGGGCGCTCCAGGGCAGACTTCGGATCAGCGTCGATGCCCCGTCGCTTCCCCAAATCGAAGTTGCTGACGCAACCCGAAAGGCCGACCTCTTCCGCCAGGCCTTCGGCACCGAGGTGGAGCTGGTCTGGCATCCGCTCGGGTCACGCTCCCGGATCAACGACGGACCACGCGGGCCGCGCCTGCACGTGGTCGGAACAAGCTGAGACGATCGTGCCCAAGAACCTTTCCGAGTTTCCTCAAGAGAACTACCTCAACCGCGAGCTGAGCTGGCTGGAGTTCAATGGCCGGGTGCTGGAAGAGGCTGCTGACCCGACCAATCCGGTCCTCGAGCGCATCAAATTCCTCTCCATCGTCAGCTCCAATCTCGACGAGTTCTTCGAAGTCCGGGTTGCGGGGCTGCAGGAGCAGATCTACGCCGGACTCGAGCCCCAGGACTTCCCGGCCGATGGCCTATCGCCGGTGGAACAGCTTGACCGCATCGAGCAGCGGGCGCACCGGCTGGTGGCGGATCAGTATCAGCTGCTGCACCAGGAACTGATCCCCCAGCTTCGGGAGAGCGGAATCGAGTGGGTGCGGCTGGAGGAGCTCACCCCAACGGAGCGCGCCTTCGTCGACCGGTTCTTCAATACCAGCGTGTATCCGGTTCTGACTCCGCTGGCGATCGACCCCGGGCACCCGTTCCCTCACGTGCACAACAAGAGCCTGAACATCGCGCTCCTGGTCGAGCGCAAGCAGGCCAGCCAGCTGCAGGAGCTGTTCGCGGTGGTCCAGGTGCCCGCCGTGCTTGACCGCGTGGTGGTGCTGCCCGGCTCGGCCCCTGATCGTCTCCGCCTTGTGCTGCTGGAGGACATCATCGCGGCCAACCTGGGAAGACTCTTCGGTGGGTTCCGAGTGCTGGGCCATACCGTCTTCCGGGTTACCCGCAACACCGACCTGGCCTTCGATGAGGACGACGCGGAAGACCTGCTCCAGTCGATCGAGGAGAACTTGCGCCAGCGGATGCGGGGAGACGCAGTGCGGCTGGAAATTTCCGAGACGGCGGATGAGCGGTTTGTCCAGATGCTGGTTGCGGCCCTCGATCTCCAGGCCCGCGATGTGTATCGGGTAACCGGTCCGGTGGACATCACCGGGTTCATGGCGCTCCCCCGGGTGGAGGGATTTCGCCATCTGAAGGATGAGCCCCTGGTGCCGGTGGTGCCGGCCGCGTTTGCCTCCGCCTCGGACGTGTTCGATCTGATCCGGTCCCAGGACGTGCTGGTCCATCATCCCTTCGAGTCGTTCGGAGCGGTGGTGAACTTCATCGAGCGCGCCGCCGACGACCCCCAGGTGCTGGCGATCAAACAGACGCTCTACCGCACCAGCGGCGGAAGCCCGATCATCCGGGCTCTCGAACGCGCGGCCCAGAACGGCAAGCAGGTCACCGCCCTGGTGGAGCTCAAGGCGCGGTTCGACGAGGAGAACAACATCGTGTGGGCCCGCTCGCTGGAGCATGCGGGCGTGCACGTTGTTTACGGTGTGGTGGGGCTCAAGACCCACTGCAAGGCGTCGCTGGTGGTCCGGCGCGAGCCCGAGGGACTCCGGCGTTACGTGCATCTCTCCACCGGCAATTACAACCCGACCACCGCCCGGATCTACACCGATATCGGCCTGTTTACCGCCCGGCCCGAGTTCGGCGAGGACGCGAGTGAGCTGTTCAATCTCCTCACCGGCTACTCTCAGGGGCGCCGCTGGCGGAAGTTCCTGGTTGCGCCGCTGGGGCTCAGGGAGCAGATCATCGAGCTGATCGGTCGCGAGGAGAGGAACGCCGGCCTGGGCAAATCGGCCCGGATCATTGTGAAGATGAATGCCTTGGTCGAGCCCACGGTGATTGACGCGCTCTACCGCGCCGCCCAGGCCGGGGTACGGATCGATCTTATCGTGCGGGGCACCTGCAGTCTCCGCGCCGGAGTCCCGGGGCTCTCGGAGAACATCCGGGTCATCAGCATCGTAGACCGCTTTCTGGAGCACAGCCGCATCTTCTACTTCGAGAACGCCGGAGACCCGGAGGTCTTCCTCGGCAGCGCCGATTGGATGCCCCGGAACTTCTACCGCCGGATCGAGCTGATGTTTCCGGTCGAAGATCCCAAGCTCAAGAGCCGGCTGGTCAACGATGTGCTGCCGGTGATTCTGAAGGACAACGTGAAGGCCCGCATGCTTCAGGGCGACGGAACCTATCTGCGGGTTGCTCGAGAAGAGGGGCAGGAGGCAGTCCGCTCTCAGGCGGTGTTCCAGGCGCGGGCCCGGGAGTCGTCGCGGGTCGCGGCAGCGGGCACCGCACTGCAGTTTGTTCCCATCTTCGGCGAGCGAGGCCAGCCGCCCTCGGACCAGGCCCTGGAGAACGGAGGGGAACCCTCTACCGCGTCCCGGACGGCCCCGCCCAAGGTTCGCTCTCCCCGATCCCGCAAGCGCACCGAGTCTCGGTGAGAATTCTCGTAGTGCGGCACGGCTCGGCCGGTAGCCGGGAGGAATGGGAGCGCACCGGGAAAGACGACAGCCTGCGCCCTCTCACGCCTAAGGGAAAGAAGGAGGTGCGAAAGGCTGCCGCCGGCCTGGTCCGCCTGGTTCCATCTCTCGACCTTGTCGCCACGAGCCCATGGACTCGCGCCGCGCAAACGGCCGATATCGTGAACCAGGAATACGGCGTGGACCTGGAAGAGGTGGAGGAGCTCACCTCCGAGCACCGGCCCGAAGACCTCCGTCCCTGGTTGGACAAGCAAAGCGAGCGCGAAGCGGTGGCCGTGGTGGGACACGAGCCGCACCTGGGGCTTCTGGTCGGATATCTCCTGAGCGGCAGGAGCGTCTCGTTGGTGGATCTCAAAAAAGGGGGCGCCTGTCTTCTGCAGATGGACGACCCATCCAAACCCGGCACCGGATGTCTCGAGTGGTTGATGACCGATCGGGAGCTCCGGCGGCTGGGTGAGTAGGCTATGCCGCTCCGACCTCCCTCCAACCTGCTCGACCGATCGGCCCAGGAAGCATCGCGCCTGCTCTCACTGAGCTGTCTCGATCAGATCGATTCCGCCCACGCAAGACTGGGCGACCAGCTCGACCAGGAGGCACTGCACGACTTCCGGGTGGGGATCCGCCGCCTTCGCTCGGCAATCCGAGCCTATCGGTCGGAGCTGGAGGGCAGTGTCAGCGGCAAGATGCGCCGGCGGCTGCGCGATCTCGCCCGGGCGACCAACGACGGCCGTGATGTGGAAGTTCAGCTCGCCTGGCTGGGTAAGCAGTCACCGCTGCTGGGGCCGGATGACATTGCCGGCTTCTACTGGCTGGTGGGCCGGCTGGAAGACCGGAAGCAGAAGACCCACGAACGCGCGGTAGCCGATGTGGCGCGCCGGTACCAGAAGGTGGCGGCGATGCTGCGCAGGGGCCTGGGAATTCTCCGAATCGAACTGCAGACCGCGCAGGGGCAGCGGCCGGCAACCTTCCGCGAGGTGACCGGAGCCCTGGCAGAGCGTCAGGTCCAGCGGTTGCGGGACGATCTCGGACGGATCCAGGGCGCGGGCGACGCCGAGCAGGCGCACCGGACCCGTATTTCGGTCAAGCGGCTCAGGTATCTGATGGAGCCGGTCGCCCGGGGCAACCGGCGAGCCGGCGCCCTCATCCGCAGGTTCAAGGAGGCGCAGGACCTTCTGGGTGAGCACCACGACATGCACGTCTTCTCGTCCGGAATCGCCTCCTTCCGCGAGGGTGTTTCGGCCAGCAAGTTCTCCGGTCTGGAGCCCGGGCTCACCACGTTGGCGCGCCTGGCGGACGACGCGGGCACGGCAGCGTTCGATCGCTTCCAATCGATTTGGGGTGGCGAGCTGGGATCTCGCATACTGGCGCGGGCGGATGAGGTGGGGAGCGTATTAGTGGAGGGAGCCACGAGTCATGAGTCACGAGTCACGGGTGAGAAGCCACCACTCACCTCTGACCAGGCATTCGTCTCTGGTTCCATGCCTCCTCCGTCTGTCGCCGAACCGGAACCGATAAAGGAAGAACTCGCGACTCGCGACTCCTGACTCCCGACTATCCCGCGACTCGTGACTCCTGACTGATGACTAAC
This sequence comes from Gemmatimonadales bacterium, assembly GCA_045803455.1. Classification (GTDB taxonomy): domain Bacteria; phylum Gemmatimonadota; class Gemmatimonadetes; order Gemmatimonadales; family GWC2-71-9; genus CAVVWJ01. Next base: position 4,241 of record JBJMPB010000452.1, read on the forward strand.
AGAGGAGAAGCGTATGGCTAAGGTAAAAGAGCAGCTCGGCCAGCTCGGAATGGGCACCCTCGTCGCCAGTCTCAAGGCGCTGGAGAGCAGCGTCTCAAAGAAGCAGTACAAGCGGCTCATCGCCACCGCGGTGGCGCAGCTGCTCACCATGCATCCTGATTATGGGGCTGGAAAGGCGCGCCGCCGGGCAAGGAAGATCGTGGGTGCCAAACCCTCGAAGAAGATGCTGGTGAAGGCAGCCAAGGTGGGCGTGAAGGAGACCTTGGGAACGGCCGCCGCGGCTGCGGCAAGTGGGGCCGCGCTCAAGGTGGCGAGCAAGGTCGGCCGGAAGCTCACCGAGCGGGTCGGCGAGGCGGTGGGGGCGGGCGCCTCCTCCGGGGCGGGCTCTCGCCACGATGACAATAACTCGGACCGTCAGGACGAGTCCGAACGCTAGTTCGCCGCCTTCTTGCCTTTCCTGTCTCCGTCTGACGACTGATCGCTGGCGGCTGAACGACTGTGCCACTCATCCGGCAAGCGGGCTCTATCGTTATCCGTCTCGACGCCAGGGAACCGCAAGTACTGCTCGTTACTGCCAGGCGGAACCGCCGGAACTGGATCTTTCCCAAGGGCCACATCGAGAAGGGGGAGACCCCGGAAGAGGCGGCCCTGAGGGAAACCCGCGAGGAGGCCGGCATCTCCGCCCGGCTGATCGGACCGGCCGGGATTCTGGAGTACGGATTTCTCGGGGCCAAGGCTCGGGTCGAGTACTTCCTGGTACTCTTTACGCGAGAGGCAGGTCCGCCGGAAGACGGCCGGCAGCGAATCTGGTGCGGACTGGATGACGCGCTCGAGCGGCTGAGCTACAAGAACACGAGGAAGCTCCTCCGGAAGGCGTGGAAACAGCTTTCAACCCTGGCCTGAAAACCGCCGTCAGGGACCGACTCCAACCTCCACCTCACGTCCAAGCGCGTGGGTCCGCCACCACTCCCGTGCTCTGTCCTCGGTCCAGGTGCTGCCACACTCCACTTCGGCCAGGAGCAGGCTCAGCTCTCGGGCGGATTGAGGCCGATCCGCGGGATCCTTCGCGAGACAGGCGAGCACCAGATCCTCCAAAGCACCGGGAATGGGGAGCTCGGTTCGAGTCGAGAGTGGCGGGGGCGCCGTTCGGGCATGCTTCAGTAGCAGCCCCATGGTACTGTCGGCAGTGAACACCAGCTGCCCCGTCAGGAGCCAGTAGGCGACGCAGCCAGTGGCATAGATGTCGGCCCGCCAGTCCACTTCGGCGCCCATCGCCTGCTCCGGAGCAATGAACGCCGGGGTACCGCGCACCACATTCTCTTGCGTTCGCACCGCGCTCATGGCCTCAGCATCGCTCACCGCGCCCACGATCCCGAAGTCCAGCACCTTTACGAAGTCGTACTCCTCCCCATACCGGCAGAGGTAGATGTTGGCCGGTTTGATGTCGCGATGCACCAGGCCACAGGACTGCGCCTCCGAGAGTGAGTGGCAGATCTGCCGCAGCAGGTAGATGGCCCGCTCGGGTGGAACCGGTCCGAAGCGCCGGAGCAGTGAGTCGGCATCGAGGCCATCCAGCAGCTCCATCACATAGTAAAACGCACCGTCATCGGCTATCCCGAAATCGAAGAGCTCCACCGTGTGGGGCGACCGGAGCCGGGCGATCACCTCGGCTTCGCGCTGGAACCTCCGCATCGCCTCGGCCGACGCGCCGCCGTGACCATTGTCCCCTATGGCGGGACGGATGAGCTTGATGGCCGCGGGCCGAGTCAACATCCGGTGGCGAGCGCGCCAGACTTCTCCCATCCCGCCTTCCCCCAGTTTCTCCTCCAGCCGATAGCTGCCCAGCTCGCGGGCCAACTTGACCTCGGTGCCGAGGCGGTAGACCACCCGGGCGCCTACGTAGGCCATGCCGACAACCAGGAGGTAAGGAAACACCAGCCCAAAGAAGAACTGCAGCAGATTCAGCCGGAGCGAGGTCTCTCCGGCAAGAATCGTGAGCCCAATGGTCACCGGGACCGAGCTGACCGACACCAGGGCACTCAGCAACGCCCGCCGGGGCCTGGTCGGGACCACCACCGTGAACAGCACCACCCACACGGCAACCCAGGACAGGCCCAAATACCCCTGATGTATCTCCAGTGACTGGGGGTCCGCGAATTCGGCGGCCGCGATGGCGTAGCTGCTGGCAATCTCGAACAGCAGGCCGGCCTTCATGGCGGTGGCAAGCGAGAAGCGCTCGCTCCGGATCACGCCCGCGACCACCAGCGCCACGAGGATTCCGATCACGGCCGGTCCCCACTGGACGAAGCTCCCGAGGAAGTGGGCCCGCTCTTCCGGGATCAGCAGTGCGGGAAAGATCCCGGCCATGAAGAAGACGAACGCGTAGAGCAGGGCGAGGGTGCGAAGGCGGGCGGCGGACTGCTGGAGCAGGTCGAGCGGGAAGCCGAGCGAACGGCTCCGGCTGGACTCCCGCCCGTCGGCGTGCATGAGAGTGACCTGCTGGTTTATCGGGGGCACATCCCTACGTTAACCCGGACCAACCCCTTC
>JBJMPB010000582.1:0-11091 GCA_045803455.1 Gemmatimonadales bacterium
GTGTTTCGTGCTGCGCCGATCGGGGAGCGGCCGAAAGAAGAGCGGCACGTGGCCGGAGTGCTGACCGGCCGACGGGAGCCGGCGCACTGGTCCGGCTCGGGCCAAGAACGGTTCGACCTATGGGATCTGAAAGGCCAGTTCGAGTTCGCCGTCGCTCTGGCGGTTCCCGGAGGCGCGGTGCAGGTTGAAGGGTCCGGCTGGATCGCACGGGATTCTCGAGGGCATATCGTAGGTCAGGCTGGGCTCCTGGAGGCCGACGCACCGCTCTGGGCCGACCCGCTCTTTGGGTTCGAGCTGCTGCTCGATCCGACTCCGAGATCGCCCGTTCGTTTCACTGCCCTGCCGGTGACTCCGTCGTCAGAGCGGGTTCTGGCCTTGCTTCTGCCTGGGTCCGTCTCCGCGCAGCAGGTGCAGGAGCTGCTTCGACGTGAGGGAAGTGGGTTGCTCGAATCCGTTACCATCCAGAGCGACTACCGCGGCCCCGAGCTCCCGGCCGGCACTCGCAGCGTAGCCTTCCGGCTGACCTTCCGGGCGCCGGATCGGACGCTGCGCGACGCCGAGGTTGATGCAGTCGAGAAGCGTATGCTTGCCGGTCTGGCCGGCGAGCTCGGCATTCAGCGCCGCGATGGTGGTGCGGCAGGCAGCGGAGATTGAACGTGTCTTACTATTACGAACGGCCCGACCAGAAGGCGTTGAGCGACCTCGAGCATGTGGTCCGTAACCTGGCCGAGGAGCTGGCCGGCTGGCGCAGGCGAACATTGAAAGCAGAAGGCGAGTTGCAGCAGGCCCGCGCGAATGGTGGCGTGCTGGCCGGGCCCGAGCTCACTCAGGCCCGTCAACGGATCATCGAGCTGGAGACGGAGAATCAGTCACTCAGACTCCGGATCGATGGTGCCAAGGACCGGCTTCGGGCGTTGGCCGGCCGCGTCTCGTTTCTCGAACAGCATGGCGGAGGCACAGCCGCGTGACCACGACGAAAAACGCAGTCCGAGTCTTCATCGGAGGCGAGGAATATACCGTCCGATCCGAAGTGCCCCCCGAGTATACCCGTGAAGTGGCCGCGTATCTCGACGCAGCCCTGAAACGGGTTCGCGACAGTCTCCCCATGGTGGAGTCTCACAAAGCCGCCATTCTCGCCGGACTCGCCATTACCGATGAGCTGTTCCAGGCGCGACGAGGCGATCACGAGCTCGCCAACCGGATCTCGGCCATGGCCGACGATCTGGCCCGGCTGCTCCCGCCGGCCAAACGCGGTAATCGCGCGGCATCCTGAGGCCAATCGATGCTCCAATCGCTGCTCCTGCCACTGCTCGCGGGGGTAGCGGCCGGATTGGCCGCTGCCCTGGTGTTCATTCTGCTCTACACCCGCAGTCAGCGGCGCAGCGGCAGCAGCGTTCTGGCACTCGCCCGGGCTGAAGCCGACCGGTTGCGCACCGAAGGCCAGCGCGACGCCGAGTCCACCAAGTCCGACCTGCTCCTGAGCGCGAAGATGGAGACCCTCAAGCTGCGGGAGGATCTCGACCGCGAGATCCTGCGCCGCCGGGAGGAATGGGAACGGCTGGAGCGGCGGGCTGAGGAGCGCTCCCGGGGCCAGGAGCGGAAGCTGGAAGAGATCGAGGCCCGTGAGCGCAACGCCGGGCATCGGGAGGAAGCTCTCACCCAGCGGGAACTGGCGCTCCGCAACCGCGAGGGCGAGGCCGACCGCCTGGCCCAGGAGCAACGAGCCAAGCTGGAGCGAATTGCCGGACTCACCGCGGAGGAGGCGAAGAAGGAAATTCTTCAACGCATAGAGGATGAAGCCCGGGGTCAAGCGGCCGCCCTGGTCCGGGAGATCAAGGAGCAGGCCCGCCGTAGCGCCGATCGCGACGCCCGCCGGATCATCTCCATCGCCATCCAGCGACTCGGCGCGGAGCATACCGCTGAAAGCACCGTTGCCGCCGTGGCGCTGCCGAGTGACGAGATGAAAGGCCGCATCATCGGGAGAGAAGGCCGCAATATCCGGGCGTTCGAGACCGCTACCGGTGTCGATGTGATCATCGACGATACGCCCGACACGGTGATCATCTCCTGCTTCGACCCCATTCGGCGGGAAGTGGCCCGGCGCTCGCTGGAGGCTCTGATCACCGATGGCAGGATCCACCCGGGGCGCATCGAAGAGATCGTGCTCAAGTCTCAGCGCGAGCTGGACACCCAGCTGGTGGAGCTGGGCGAACAGGCCGCTTACGATACCGGCGTTCATGGGCTCCATGCCGAGCTGATCAGGCTGATCGGCCGGATGCGCTACCGTACGTCGTATGGTCAGAACATCCTCGATCACTCCAAAGAGGTAGCCTGGCTGGCCGGAATGATGGCGGCCGAGCTGCACCTGGATATCGGCTTGGCCAAGCGGGGCGGTCTGCTGCACGATGTCGGCAAGGTGCTCACCCACGACAGTGAAGGCACGCACGTGGAGCTGGGGGTGGAGGTGGCGCGCAAGTATGGGGAGAGCGCTGCCGTTATCAATTGCATTCAGGCGCACCACGACGACGTGCCGCATGAGTCCGCCGAATCGGTTCTGGTGCAGGCAGCCGACTCGATCAGCGGATCCCGCCCCGGCGCCCGGCGCGAGGCGTTTGAGACCTACGTCAAGCGCCTGACCCGGCTGGAAGAAATTGCCAACGGATTTTCCGGGGTGGAAAAGAGCAACGTCATTCAGGCTGGCCGCGAGATCCGGGTGGTGGTAACACCGGACCGGATCGACGACGGTGCCGCTGCCCAGCTGTCGGAATCGATCGCCCGGAAGATCGAGAGCGAATTACAATACCCGGGTCAGATCAAGGTGGTGGTCATTCGCGAGACCCGCGCGGTGGATTTTGCCCGATGACGGCGAGAGTTCTCGACGGAACAGCTATCGCACAGACGATTCGAACCGAGGTGGCGGCCCAGGTGGCCAAGCTCTCGGCCCAGGGTCAAAAGCCCGGCCTGGCCGCTGTGCTGGTTGGGGAGGATCCAGCCAGCGCGGTGTACGTCCGCTCCAAGGGCAAAGCCTGCGAGGAAGCAGGGATGCATTCCGTCACTCTCAGGCTGCCGGCTAATACCAGCGAAGCGGAGCTGCTGGAGACGGTAGACCGGCTCAACGCCGACCAGCAAATCCATGGCATCCTGGTTCAGCTGCCGCTTCCCAAGCACATCAATTCGGAGCGGGTGCTCCGCCGCATCGACCCAATTAAGGACGTGGACGGGTTCCACCCGGTCAACGTGGGCAAGCTGGTAATTGGCGATCGAACCGCATTCCGTCCCGCCACTCCGTATGGGGTGCAGCAGATGCTCGTTCGCTCGGGAATCGAGACGCGGGGCGCCCATGCGGTGATCGTCGGACGCTCGAACATCGTGGGCCGGCCTATGGCCAACCTCCTGATTCAGCAGGGGCCTGGTGGCGATGCCACGGTGACGGTGTGCCATTCGAAAACCCGCGATCTTCCTGCCGTTACCCGGAGCGCCGACATCCTGATTGCAGCCATCGGAAAGGCTGAGTTCGTCACCGCCGATATGGTGCGGCCCGGCGCGGTGGTCATCGACGTGGGCATCAACCGGGTGGACGACTCCTCCAGGCCCCGGGGATACCGTCTGGTGGGAGATGTGGCCTACGGCCCGGTGTCCCAGGTCGCTTCCGCCATCACTCCCGTGCCCGGCGGAGTCGGCCCCATGACTATCGCCATGCTGCTGCAGAATACGCTGCAGGCCATGCAACAGGCGGCCCTGGATTAGTCTTCCGGTATGACTCTGCCGTTGAGCCTGGGATCCCCTACCGCAACCGACCAGGTCTGGTCCGTCTCCCAGCTGAGTGCCTCGGTCAAACGGTTGATCGAGAAGCACGGCATCCAGCTCTGGGTGCGGGGCGAAGTGGTGCAGTGCAAGGCGTACTCCAGCGGACATTGGTATTTCACTCTGCGCGATGCGGGCAGCCAGGTGCGCTGCTGCATGTTTCGGACGAATACCATGCGGGCTGGGAAGCCCCCCGCCGACGGCACCGAGGTATATGTGCTGGGCAAGCCGGCGCTGTACGAGGAGAAGAGCGAATTTCAGCTGGTCGTGTCCCGAATGCTGCCCACTTCCGCGCTGGGCACGCAGCAGCAGGAGCTCGAGCGAGTCAGAGCACTTCTGCATCAGGATGGACTGTTCGATCCCGCCCGCAAGCGCGCGCTGCCCACCTATCCGTCGCTGATAGCCCTGGTGACCAGCCGCGATGGCGCGGCGGTGCACGACATCGTAACCGTCACCCGCAAACGCTGGCCCGGCGTCCGGCTGCTCGTGCTCGGTGCCAGGGTTCAGGGTGAAGGCGCGGTCGAAGAGCTGGTGCGTGCCCTACGGCTGGTGAACCGGCTTCCCCGGGTTGATCTCTGCATCCTGGGCCGGGGCGGCGGCGCGCGGGAGGATCTCGCGGCCTTCAACACCGAAGCGGTGTGCCGTGCCCTGGGCGACGTACGAGTGCCCACCATCTCGGCTGTGGGTCACGAAGTGGACATTTCACTCACCGACCTGGTTGCCGATGTGCGGGCGGCAACACCATCCGCCGCCGCGGAGCTGGCCGTCCCGGATCGGCGGGACGTACTGCGATTGGTGGACGATCTCTCCGGCCGGCTGGCGGCCGGGCTTACCGCTCGGACCAGGTTGGCCTCGGCCCGGCTGGCGCGCACCGCCGACCGGCTGCAGGCCGCGGTGCAGGTGGGACTCCAGAGACGCCGGAGTCAGACGGAACGGCTGGCCGTGCAACTCGATGCTCTCAGTCCGCTGCGGGTGCTCGGCCGCGGCTATGCAGTGGCCCGGGCGGAGGATGGGCGAGTGCTCAAGCAGAAGGCCGACTTCGTCGCCGACCTACCGTTCCAGTTGCGGGTGGCGGACGGCGACGTTCGGGCTCGGGTGGAGTAAACGATGGCCAAGGCGGGCAATGGTGGACCTGCGGGCGCACCCCTGGCCGACGAGCTGGCGCGGCTGGAGGAGATCGTGCGCCGGCTTGAAGCTGACGATGTCGACCTGGACGCTGCTCTGACGCTGTTCGAGGAAGGGGTCGCGCGGCTCCGGTCGGCCCGGGAGCGCCTGGCGGCCGCAGAGCTCAAGGTGCAGGCGGTGCTTGAGGAGGCTGGCGGCGACATCAGGCTCACCGACCTGGATGAGTGAGACGGGTTTCGGTACGGCAGCTGCCGCAACCGATCTGTTGCTCGAGGCCAGAGAGTCCATCGATAGCCTGCTCAATGATTGGTCTGAGCATCTCCAGTCTGAGCTGGGCGGACGAAACGGGCAGGCGCTCGCCTATGCGCTCCGCACTCCCGGAAAACGGGTCCGCGCCGCGCTGCTGCTTGGGGCCTACCGGTCGCTCCGCGGCACCTCCTCGGGCATCGCCGGGGTGGCGGCGGCCATTGAAACAGTTCACGCCTACTCCCTGGTTCACGACGATCTCCCCTGCATGGACAATGATGACCTGCGCCGTGGCCGGCCTACGGCGCATCGGGCGTTCGACGTACCCACGGCCACCCGGGTCGGATTTCTTCTGGTCCCGGTTGCAGGGTGGCTCCTGTCCGTCGCCGTGCGCGATCTCGGTCTGCCCAGCTCAGCGTTGGGGAACATGGCGGCGGAGCTCTTCGAGGCCGGCGGCATCTCCGGAATGGTCGGGGGCCAGTGGCTCGATCTGGAGGCCGAGGGAAGAAGCCTGTCCCTGCAGGAGCTCACCGAAGTCCATCGGGGCAAAACCGGGGCGTTGATCCGCGCTGCTTGCCGGCTGGGCGCGATGGCCGCACAGGCTTCCCCAGCCCAGCTCGATGGGCTGACGGCCTATGGTGAGGATATCGGGCTCGCCTTCCAGATTGCGGACGACGTGCTCGACGCCACCGGCACCAGCGAGGAGTTGGGCAAGCCCGCGGGCCGCGATGTCGAGCTCTCCAAGTCCACCTATGTGGCCCTGCTCGGAATCGAAGGTGCGCGGGCTGAGGCCCAGCGGCTGGCCCATCGGGCGGTGGCGCACCTCGACCGTGCTGCCGTTCCGTCGGACGCGTTGGGAGCCCTGGCGGGGTATATTGTAAATCGGACGTCTTGATCAGAGTCGGCCGCGCTGCCCCGCATCCTAACCCACTCATCCATGACTCTGCTCGCATCGATCGAAACCCCGGAAGACCTGAAGCGTCTCAAGCGCGAGCAGCTGCCCCAGCTGGCGCAGGAGATTCGTGACCGCCTCATCGAGTGCTGCTCGATCACCGGCGGTCACATTGGTGCGAGCCTCGGGGTGGTCGAGCTCAGCATCGCCCTCCTTTATGAGTTCGAGTCTCCCGTCGACAAGATCATCTGGGATGTCGGCCATCAGGCATATGCCTGGAAACTGCTGACCGGACGTAACGACCAGTTTCCCAGCTTGCGCCAGCGAGACGGGATCTCCGGCTTTCTGAAACGAAGCGAGAGCCAGCATGATCAGTTCGGTGCCGGTCACGCGGGCACCGCCATGTCGGCGGCGCTCGGCATCGCCACGGCGCGCGACCTCAAGGGTGAGCAGCACAAGGTGGTCGCCATCGTGGGCGATGGCGCGCTCACTTGCGGCCTGTCGTACGAGGGGATGAACAACGCGGGACACTCCGAGCGAGACATCATCCTCATCGTCAACGACAATGGGATGTCTATCTCTCCCAACGTTGGGGCCATCAGCAAGATGCTGGGCCGGATCGTGGCCGACCCGCGCACCAACAAGCTCCGCGAGCGGATCAAGGGACTGACGTTTGCCCTGGGCGGAGTGTTCGGCGAGGGCCTGGTGGATTTTGCCCGCAATGTCGAGGAGAGTGTCAAGAATCTGTTCTCGCCCGGCATGTTGTTCGAGGAGCTGGGCTTCCGGTACTTCGGACCGATCGACGGCCACGATCTGTCAAAGCTGTGCGATACCCTGAAGTTCGTGCGTGGCATGGAGGGTCCCCGGGTGGTTCACGTCATCACCCAGAAGGGAAAGGGCTTCTCCTTTGCCGAGTCCAACCAGGAGAAATGGCACGGCCTGGCCGCGTACGATCCGGTCACCGGCGAGGCGCGAAAGAAGGCCAGCGGTCCACCGACCTGGACCCAGGTCTTCGGGACCGGTCTCACCGCGCTGGCTGGCGAGCACCCGGAGATTGTCGCCGTTACCGCGGCCATGCCCTCGGGCACCGGCACCGGCGTGTTTGAGGAGAAGTACCCGGAGCGGTTCTTCGACGTTGGCATTGCCGAAGGTCACGCCGTGACCTTCGCCGCCGGCCTGGCCACGCAGGGAATTCGGCCGGTCTGCGCCATCTACAGCACCTTCCTGCAGCGGGCCTACGACAACGTCATCCACGACGTGGCGGTCCAGCAGCTGCCGGTCATCTTCTGCATGGACCGGGCAGGGCTGGTCGGCGAGGACGGGCAGACCCACATGGGCCTGTACGACATCGCCTACCTGCTGGCAGTGCCCGGAATGACGGTCACCGCGCCCAAGGACGGGAACGAGCTGATCGGACTACTCCGCACCGCGCTGCAGCACGATGGCCCGTTCAGCACCCGCTATCCGCGCGACAAGGCTCCGTCCGAGCTCAGTCCAATCTCGGACATCCCCGCGGTGCCGTACGGAACCTGGGAACAGCTCCGGCGGGGCAAAGACGTGGCCATCCTGCCCGCCGGCACCATGGTGCTGCCGGCGCTCGAAGCAGCCGAGCTCCTGGCGGCTGATGGGCTCGATTGCGCCGTGGTGAATTGCCGTTTTCTCAAGCCCATGGACACCGCCATGCTGGAGTCTCTGGCCCAGCAGCACCGGGTATTGGTGACGGTGGAGGAGGGCACCATCGTGAACGGATTTGGGGCCTATCTGGCGGAGACTCTGCAGACCACCCACCCAGAGGTTCGGGTCGTTGCTCTGGGAGTGCCGGACCGGCTCATCGAGCAGGCGCCGCGAGCCGAGCAGCTCGATACGTACGGGCTGACTCCAACGGGCATTGCCCGGCGGATCACCGCGCTGCAGCACGAGGAAAGCCTCGAGGCTCGATGAAGGTCGGGGTCGTGGGGAACCCGCGCTACGGGGACCTCAAAGGCGTGCTGGAGCACCTGACCCTCGGTGCCCCCTCCCGGGGGATCTCGCTCTACAGTGAGTCGCGGTTGGAACCATTCTGGGGTCGCGGCGTCCCCGTCTTTGATTCCATTCGGCTCGATGCGCTGATCACCTTCGGCGGAGACGGGACCCTGCTGCGAGGGGCGCGCCTGCTCGACGCTCAGGAGATCCCGATCCTCGGAGTCAATCTGGGTCGGGTGGGTTTCCTCACCTCGGTCACCCGGGAAACACTGGATCCGGCACTCGACGCGCTGGTGGCGGGACGCTACCTGATCGAGCGCCGGCAGGCGCTCCGGGCGGGAATTCGGGACGCCGAAGGCGAGACCCGCTCAACCCAGATGGCGGTGAACGACGTGGCCGTCCACAAGGGGGGCGTCGCGCGGGTCATTCGGGTGAACGTTTACATCCAGGGCGAGAACGTCGGGCCGTACAGTGCCGACGGTCTCATTGTGGCCACCCCGACGGGATCGACCGCCTACAGCCTGAGCGCAGGCGGCCCCATTGTTGTTCCCGGGGTCGAGGCGATGGTAGTGACGCCGATCGCGGCGCACACTCTCGCGGTGCGGCCGCTGGTGGTTCCGGCCACCTATCGCATCGTCATCGAGCCTATTGCGGGCTGGTCGGACGACCTCCTGGTCTCCTTCGACGGACAGACCGGCACTACCCTCGCCCCCGGCGAGTCGGTCGAAGTGTGCCGGGCCGATCATCGGGTCTGTCTCATCCGCCTGGGAGACGAGGGTTTCTTCAGCCGGATGCGGCAGAAGCTGCATTGGGGCGACCTGTCCGGAAGAGAATTGAAGGACTGACGTGCTCACCGAACTTCGGGTACGAGATCTCGCCACGATCGCCGATGTAAGCCTGCATCTGGGTCCCGGTCTCAACGTGCTCACCGGGGAAACCGGCGCCGGCAAATCGATGCTGGTGGACGCTCTGGCCCTCCTGCTGGGGGAGCGTGCGGCGGCAGGCAGCGTGCGTCCCACCGCAGCCAAGGCCGTGGTGGAAGGTGCATTCGAAGAAATCGAATCCGCCACTCGTCGCCGAATCGAAGATCTGGGATTGGACGTGGAAGACGGCCGGGTGGTGGTACGGCGCGAGATCTCAACCGAGGGAAGATCGCGGGCGTGGATGAATGGCAGTCCCACGACGGCCGCGGTGTTGAGTGAGCTGGGCGCGCTGCTGGTGGATCTCCACGGCCAGCACGAAACCCAGTCTCTGCTGCATCCCGAGGCCCAGCGGAATATTCTCGACGCCTTCGCGCACGCGGAGGCGGAACGCATCGCAGTGGCCGAGGCATATACGCTGGTCTCCACCCTGAAGGATGAGGAGTCCTCCCTGTCAGCGCGGCGGGACGAAGTGCGCCGTCGGGCCGATTACCTGAGGCATGTGGTCGATGAGATTGACGGCGCCCGGATCAAGCCCGGAGAGGATGAGGTGCTTCAGGTCGAGGCCCGCCGACTGAGTCAGGCCGGTGCCCTGGTGGAGCAGGCGCAGCGCATGGTGGACGCCTTGGAAGGCGATGAAGGGAATGCGCTGGGCGCACTCGGCGTGGCCAACCGGGCGCTCACCGCGCTGGAGAAGGTGGATCCTGGCACCACCGACTGGCGAGAGTTGCTGGATGGAGCGTACGCCAATCTGTCCGAGTTGACCCGGCTCGCGACTGACTACGCAGCGGCGGTCCAGGAAGATCCCGAGCGGCTCGCCGCGGTGGAACGACGCCGGGACCTTCTGTTTCGACTCACCGGGAAATACGGAGCCTCGCTCGAAGCAGTACTGGCCACCCGGGAGGAATCAGCCGCCGAGCTGGATCTGCTGGACACCGCGGACACCGACCTTCGCGCGTTGGCTGTCCGGCGCACAACCGCGGAGCGTACGCTGGAGGAAACGTGCCGGCAGCTCACCGCGAAGAGGCAAGCGGCGGCAGACCGTCTGGCGCGAGGAGTAAACCGCTTACTCCCTCAGCTCGGCCTTCCCGGGGGAAAGCTCGCCGTGGTGCTCGTCCCCTTGGGGGAGGCGGGGCCTCACGGACAGGAGAGCGTACAGCTGATGGTTCAGCTGAACGTGGGGCTCGAGGCCAAGCCTCTCGCCCGGGTAGCCTCCGGTGGTGAGCTGTCCCGCCTGATGCTCGCGCTCAAGGTGGTTCTGGTGAAGCACGATGCTATCGCCACGCTGGTGTTTGATGAAGTGGATCAGGGAATCGGCGGGGAAGTAGGGGTGCAGGTGGGCGCGGCACTGGCGGACGTCGCGGAACGCCATCAGGTGTTAGTGATCACTCATCTTCCCCAGATCGCCGCCCGGGCCGACAATCATCTTGTGGTTTCGAAGGAAGCTCGCCGGGGCATTGCCACCAGCGACGTTCAGGTGCTGCACGGGGAGGATCGGATCAACGAAATTGCCCGGATGCTGGGCGATGCTGAGGGCGACGCCGCGCGACGCCATGCCCAGGCCATGCTGCGGACGGAGCGAGCTACCAAAGACCGAAGTACACGCTGAAGGTCGCCCGGATGGCGTGCGAGTCCGGCACTCGGCCGCCTCCGGCCGCGAGCACCCGCTCGTAGGTCAAGGTTGCGTCCACCGGCAGATCAGTTCCTCCCGGACGAAGCCCACCCGGATTGGCGTACGTCACTCCCGCCGTCAGCATCGTTGCGTTCGCCTCGCTCTCCTCGGCGTACAGACTCGCATCGACTCCGGGAACCGGGAGCTCGGGATGGGCAAAGGACACCACGTCGGTGCCGTGGCTCCAATGGTCCAGCCCAGCCGTGAGGGCGAAGGTTCGAGCCAGACGGTAGAAAGGATGGACGCCTAGTGCCACTATGTCTCCTGGGTCGCGGCGAACGATCGCCAGCCGATCGGTGCCGACGAATGGCTGCCTGGGGCTGGTTACCCGGACCAGAATGTCCGATGCCAGCTGCCGCACGTAGCTGCCGGTAAGTCGCGCCCCGAACGCACCCGCTCCGAGGTCGGTAACCAGATCCACCTGGACATCCGTCTGCCCTTCACCCGTGCCGAGATCGAGCGGCCGGTCT
>JBJMPB010000599.1:0-11294 GCA_045803455.1 Gemmatimonadales bacterium
TGACCAAGCCGTTTGCCTTCGAGGAGCTGCTGGCCCGGGTTGAGGCGCTGGGCCGCCGGCCGAAGGAGATTCGCTCTCCGGTGCTGAAGGTAGGCGATCTGGAGCTGGACGGTGAAACCCGGGAGGTCAGGCGGGCCGGCGAGCGGATCGAGCTCACGCCCAAGGAGTACACCGTGCTGGAGTATCTGATGCGGCACGCCGGCAGGGTGATGTCGCGGACGCTGATTACCGAGTATGCCTGGGACTATCACTTTGATCCCGGCACCAACATCGTGGACGTGGTGATCAACCGGCTGCGCAAGAAGGTGGACACCGGGCACGCCCAGAAGCTGGTGCACACCGTTCGCGGCGTCGGGTACGTCGTAAAGGCCTGACATGGCGACCATCCGCCTGCGACTCACCTTCTGGTACACGGTGGCGCTCGCGGTAACGGTGCTGGCGTTTGGAACCGCGCTCTACCTCGAGCGGCGGCAGGCCAGCGTGCGGGAGCTGGACCAGCGCCTTACGCTCGAAGCGGATCTGGCGCAGCGCTGGCTGGCCCAGTCGTACAAGGTGCTGGGCCGGATCGTGACCACCTCCAATCTCAATCCCACGCTGGACCCCGGCATCAGCGCCTATCTCGAGGCCGCTCGCGACTACCTGATCGTGGCCGACACCGCCGGCCAGCTTCTGGCGCTCTCCGATGTGACCCGGGGACTCAGCGCGCCGGCCCTGGAAAGCCTGACCGCGCCGCTCGACACGCTGCCGCTCAGCCGCCATTCAGGTCTGATCAACGTGGGCCCGCCGGTGGGCAGCATGCGGTATCTGGTGACGCCGATAGACAACGCCGGCCCCGCCATCGGCGGGCTCCTGGTGGCCACGCCGACCCGGCAGGCCTCGTTCGGACCGTCTGATCTGCTTCGCTCGATGCTGCTGATCGCTCCGGTGATTCTGGTGGGCGCCATTCTGGTGGGGAACTGGCTGGCGGGCACCAGCCTGAGACCGGTGCAGGGAATCATGGACGAGGTGGACGCGATCTCCGACGGCACCAGCCTGCATCGGCGCCTGGCGGTGCCGCTCAGCGGCGACGAGATCTCCCGGCTGGCCGCCACGGTGAACGGCATGCTGGCTCGGCTGGAGCGCAGCTTTTCCAGCTTGCACCGCTTCACTGCCGACGCCAGCCACGAGCTCAAGACTCCGCTGATGGTGCTGAGAGCCGGTGTCGAGCGCGCGCTGATCCATCCGGGAACGCCGCCGGAAATGCTGCAGTCGTTGGATGAGACGCTGGCCCAGATCAATCAGATGACGGAGATGGTGGAGAACCTGCTGACGCTCGCCCGGGCGGATGAAGGTCGGGCGCCGCTGGCGGTGGAGGAAAGCGATCTCCGCGAAGTGGTGGCGGATGTGGCGGAGACCGCGGGAATGCTGGGAGAGCAGGCGGGGGTGAGCGCGGTGCACAGCATGCCCGAGGCCCCGGTACGGCTGGCGGTGGACCGGCACCGGATCCGGGAGATGCTGCTCAACATGGTGACCAACGCGATCAAGTACACGCCACAGGGTGGGACAGTGGCGCTGAATCTGGAGCAGGACGACGGAGCGGTGACGTTTACTGTGCGGGACAGCGGCATCGGCATCGCCCCCGGCGACCTGCCGAACATCTTCGACCGGTTCTGGCGGGCGGATCAGGCCCGCTCGCGAACGGGCCAGCGCCCCGGCACCGGGCTGGGCCTGGCGATCACCAAATGGATCGCGGAAGCGCACGGCGGATCGATCACGGTGCAAAGCCGGCCGGGACGAGGCTCTACGTTCACGGTCCGGCTACCCAAACCGAACTCAAAGTGAGGCAGCAGACGTCTGCCACTCGCAGACGTCTGCCACTCCACGAAGATCCTAGTGTAAAGCCGGTCGCTTCGGGCGAGCCGATGCCCTTCCGGGCCGCAGGCGGGCGCTGCGTCACTAAGAGACCCAGCACAGAGGCAGCCGCGCCCTAACGCGGCCTTCAGGGCAATCGGCTCACCCTACGCCTCGCCCGGCTGGCGTACTCACCGTACCGCCCTTACGCCACCGCATATAGATCCGTCACATCTCGACCGGCCGGCCGACTCATCAACCGGAACTCATCCAGCCGCATCATAGGATCGTCCCTGAGCTCGATGTCGACGCCGGTGATCTTGGTCAGGGTTTGCAGCAGCCTGGGCTCCTCTTCCAGCAGGTATAGCGCCACCTCGGGGTGAAGCCGGACAGTAAGTTGGCGTTCGCGGCGTTCGTGGCCGGCCCGCTTGAGCGCGCGCTCGAGCCGCCGCGCCACCACCTCGGGGGTGAACACCCGTCCCGTGCCGGCACAGGTGGGACAGTCCGTGGTCATCGAGTGCCACAGCGAGGGACGAACCCGCTGCCGGGTCATCTCCACCAGGCCGAGCTCGCTCACGGCCAGGGCCTTGGTTCTGGCGCGGTCTCGCCCCAGGTGGGTCCTCAGCTCCTGCAGGACCTTGTCCCGGTTGGACCGGGTCTCCATGTCGATGAAGTCGCAGACGATGATGCCGCCGATGTCGCGAAGCCGGATCTGACGCGCAATCTCGCGCGCCGCCTCCAGGTTGGTGCGGAGGATGGTCTTCTCCGGATCCTTCTTGCCGGTGTAGCGGCCGGTGTTGACGTCGATGCTGATCAGGGCTTCGGTCGGCTGGATCACCAGCGAGCCGCCGGTTGGCAGCTCGACCCGCGCCTTGAACAGGTCGCGGATCTCCGACTCGATGTCGAACTTGTCGAACAGGGGGACCGCATCGCCGTAGAGGTGAACCCGGCTCATCAGCTCCGGATCGATCTGCTGCAGGTACTGTTCGATCTCGTTGTAGAGCTCCTTCATGTCCACGTACAGCGCGTCCACCTTGGCGCTGAAGAGGTCGCGAATGATGCCCCGAGTGAGGCTGGTTTCCCGCTGCAGCAGGGCCGGCGCCCGGCGGACAAAGGTTTTCTTCCGATTGATCTTCTTCCACAGACTCAAGAGCGAGTCGATCTCGCGGCGGAAGTGCTCCTCGGTGACGCCCTCCGCCACCGTCCTGACGATCAACCCTCCGGAATCCTTGGGCAAAAGCTTGGACACCATGTCCCGCAGCTTGGCCCGCTGCTCGCGGCTTTCGATCTTCCGGCTCACTCCGACCTTGGAGGCGTAAGGCATGTACACCAGGAAGCGGCCGGGGAGGGAGATCTGGGCGGTGACCCGGCACCCTTTGGTGCCGATCGGCTCCTTGGTTACCTGGACCGGGAGCGTCTGCCCTTTCTTGAGAATGTCCTGAATGTTGGGGAGGGCTCGGCGGGGAGAGATCTCACGTTGGCGCCGTTCGCCCTGATCGGAGCGCTCGCCGGCGCCGTTGTTCCGACGGCGACGACGGTCGCGGCTGCGCCACGCGCCTTTTCGTTCCTGATTGGGTTCTTCGGCTGCGCCCTCCACCACACCCTCGGAAGACGCCACCTCGGCCTCGACGGGACTCTCGGCCGGCTCCTCGACCTCTTCCTCGTCCGGCTCCTCGTCCTCTTCGGGCTCCAAGAGATCGGAGGCGTGAAGGAAGGCGCTCTTTTCGTGACCGATGTCGACGAAGGCCGCCTGAATGCCGGGGAGGACCGCTTCGACTCTTCCGAGGTAGATGTCACCGACCGTCCGGCGGTGGTCGGGACGGTCCACCAGCAATTCGACCAGCCGATCGTCTTCCAGGATGGCCACGCGCGTTTCGCGCTGGCTTCCGTTGATCAGGATTTCACGCTTCAAATGCGACCTCAGCCGCGGCTGGATTCGAACGGAAAGACGCGCTCGTCGGCTGGCCTGCACCACCGAACGAGGAGCATGCCGCGAGAGCGCGTCTGCTGGGCTGTAATTGTATAAGCGAGGCGGGCTTAGTTCAATCCACCAACTCCCCCAGGATCTGCCTCCCAATCACAATCCGCTGAATCTCGCTGGTCCCTTCGCCGATCTCGCAGACCTTGGCGTCGCGCATCATCCGCTCGACCGGATACTCGGTGGTGTAGCCGTAACCCCCGAAGATCTGGACCGCCTGCGTGGTTGTTCGCATGGCCAGCTCGGAGCAGAAGAGTTTCGCCATGGCCGCCTCCTTCTTGAATGGTCTGCCGTTCTGCTTGAGCCACGCCGCATGGTAGAGCAGGTGCGTTCCCGCCTCGATTTCCAGCGCCATGTCGGCCAGCTGGAAGCTCACCGCCTGGAAGCTCGCGATGGGCCGGCCGAACTGCTTCCGCACTCCCGCGTAGTGCAGGGCCTGCTCGTAGGCGCCTTCAGCGATACCCAGCGAGAGCGCGGCAATGCCAATCCGGCCGGCGTCCAGCGTCTTCAGAAAGTTGATGAAGCCGTAGCCCGGTTTACCCAGCAGGTTCTCCTTGGGCACCACGGCATCCTCGAACACCAACTCGCGAGTGTCGCTGGCCCGCCAACCCATCTTCTCCTGCTTCTTGCCCGCGCGCACTCCGCGAGTCTTAGGCAGGTCGGGCGCGTGTCCTACACCCAGCTTCCGGCATTTGTCGAGGTCGACCGTGTCCTTGGTGACGATGAAGCTGGTGATCCCCTTGTTTCCGCTGCCCGGCTCGGTGCGCGCCGTGGCCACGAAGACCTCGCCCACGCCGGCGTGAGTAATGAAGATCTTGGAGCCGTTGATGACGTAGTGGTCGCCCCGATCCACCGCAGTGGTGGCGGTGCTGCCGGCATCGCTCCCCGCGCCCGGCTCGGTGAGACCGAACCCACCCAGCACCTGGCCCGACGCGAGCAGAGGGACGTACCGCCGCTTCTGCTCATCGGTGCCGAAGTCGACGATGGGAGAGGTGCCCAGGTTGGTATGCGCGCTGATGGTAAGCGCATGGCTCGCGTCGACCTTGGCCATCTCATGGATGGTGATGTAGTAGGAAAGCTGGTCCATCCCGGCACCGCCGAGGTCTTCACCCCAGGGCACGCCGAGCAGGCCGAGCTCACCCATTGCTTTGATGTTGTCCCAGGGAAAAGTGGAGGTGCGATCGAGCTCGGCGGCTACAGGAGCGATGTTGGTTCGGGAGAAGTCGCGAACCATCTCGCGGACCTGGTGGTGCTGCTCGGTGAAATAGAGAGAGTCGTCCATGGGTGCTAGCGAACCTCGAACCGGGGTTTACTCACCTGCCGAATCGAATGCCGAGGGTAACCGGAATGAAGTGGCTGTCATCGGCATCGGTGAATACGGTGTGGTACCGGCCCTCAAGGTAGAGAACAATCCGGCTGACGGTGTAGTTCACTCCCAGGCCCGCGTTAAGGCCGAAATCAGTTGAGGAATCATCGCCGAAGAGATTGGCATCGTCGCCGATTCCCTTGGAGTTGTATACCCCTCCCCCACCGATCACATAAGGACTAAAGCGAGATGCTTCCGAGCCTGCCCGCTTGAATCGGTAGACCAGATTTGCGGTCCCGTAGATCCAGCGTTGCTTGACGTCAAAGCCTTCGACATCGAAGCCGAATTCGCCGTAGGTTCCGTCGATCAGCAACCCCAGCCGGCTGTCGTGTCGCCCGAAGTTGAGGGAACCGGTGGCGTGCCAACCCAAATTGGCAAGCTCGCTGAACTTTCCGGTGGGAATGGAGGCACCACCGCCGAAGGCAAACCGGTTGCCCTGGGCATACAGGGAGGAAGTCGCAAACACGGCTGCTGCAAAGAATGCTCCGACTCCGCGGAGGCGAAGTGGTATCGATCTATTCACGGTCAGCCCTCCCTATCTTCGGTATTCTCAGCCCGGTATGCCAGGCCGATTGCCGTGACCACAACATAGTCCTCGCGCCCCGGAGCAGACAGTGCGAACGGCAGTTGATGCTACTTGGTCCAGATGGCGTCGGCGATAGCGACATCCTCCGAACCGCAGCCAAATGCATCGGCGGCACAAAGTGCGGCAAACGTGGCGACACCGATTCCAGCGACCAGAAGGGTGGTTTTTGGATCCTTCAGGATCACTTGAGAGCTGTCGGTCCTGGTGACCCGGACAACCGGAGGCTTCTTGGTTGCGATCAGCTGGGCCGGACTCAGCGGCTCTGACCGCCAACTCATGCAGGCGGGTAGAGCTAGGACAACCGCTGCGGGGGCGAAGAAACTGACACGAAAGGTTTGTCCCAATGCAGGAAAACGAGACATGGCACTGTCTGAAGAGGTATCAGAGACAAATGCCTGAATCTGGAGGAGAGTCAAGCAGTGGGCGTGGACGCCAATCCGGTTATTTCCAGCAGGGTGTCGCCAAATTTGGCCAGGGCTCGAGGCCCGACCCCCTGGACCTTTGCCAGTTCGAGACGGGTGCAGGGCCGTTGGGTAGCGATTCTGCTCAGTGCCGAATCCGGCAGCACGGTATAGGCCGGCACTCCCATATCGCGCGCCACTCCGGCGCGCCATTGCTGCAACACGGAGATTAGCGGGTGGTGACTCGGTGAGGGTTTAACAGAGTTGCCGGCGAGGGCACCGAGTATTGCGCCCCCCAGACTGGCAGCGAGAGCCGGACCCACTCCAGGCACATCGGCAAGCGCTGCCGCCGTCGGCGGCGGATTCCGGGCCAATGCCAGCAGCACCTCCGGCTCGAGCGGGCAGCCGCCCCACGGCGTTTTGCTCTGGACCAGAGCAGCGCGAAGCCGGCTCAGCCGTGCGGAGACGTCTCGATTTTCTGGGGCGAATCTGGCTTTGGTGCCGCAGCAATCGCACCCGCTGCAGCGAGCCAGCCGCTCACCGAAGTATCCCACCAGCCGCGCCCGCCGGCAGCGGGACTCATGAGCATATTCAGCGACCGCTTGAATCCGAGTCTCGGCCTTGCGGCGCCGGTCTGAAACCGGCCGCCAATCCACCGGGCCACGCTCCGGCCGAAGCTCCCGCCTGAGCCGCTCCGCTGACTGCAGCACGTTCTCCGGAACGCCGCTCACTCGGCCGACCTTGCTCCAGATTTCTTCCAGCTCGGGCTTGGGTGGGAAGGTGACATCCAGCTGCCGCCGGTGAAGCGCGGCGTCACCCGGGCGCCAAAGCAGGACACAGCGAGCAAATCCTCCGTCTCTCCCTGCCCTGCCCGCCTCCTGATAGTAGGCCTCCGGGGTGGCCGGCGGCGCCCAATGCACCACCAGCCGCACGTTGGGCTTGTCGATGCCCATCCCGAAGGCGCAGGTGGCGACGATAACATCCACTCGGTCCTGCAGGAAATCATCCAGAGTGACCCGCCGAAGCAACTTGCTTAGCCCGGCGTGGTAAGGAGCGGCCCGGTGCCCGGCTACACTCAACGCGCGGGAAATTGCCTCGGTGCTCCCCCTGGTTGGTGCGTACACGATGGCCATGACGTCATCGCCGTGGAGCAGGCGAAGAAGTGCCGCGAGGCGCTCCCGCTCGCTCTCCACCCGCACGGCACCCAACCACAGGTTGGGCCGATCGAATGAGCCCAGATGCAGCGCATAGCCTTCACGAAGCCGAAGGCTTCGGACAATATCCGCTCGGACGCCAGGTGTAGCGCTGCCGGTCAACGCGACCGTTTGCGGCGTTCCCAACCGGTAGCGCACTCGGGCGAGCCGGCGGTAGCTGGGACGGAAGTCGTGCCCCCATTCGGCGATGCAATGGGCCTCGTCGATGACCAGGAGCCGGGGACGAATGCCTGCGGCCTGCAGCTCCAGAGTGAGGCGCTCGAGCCTTTCAGGGGAGACATAGAGCAGGCGAACCGATCCCTCCTTGATGGAGGAGCGGACTCGGCTCTGCTCCTCCTTCCCCAGCGAGCTGTTCAGGCAGGCCGCGGGTATACCGCGCGCAACGGCCGCTTCGACTTGGTCCTGCATCAGGGAGATCAGCGGTGAGACGACGATGCTCAGACCTCCGAGCACCATAGCGGGCACCTGAAAGCAGATGGACTTCCCGCCCCCGGTGGGGAGAACGGCGAGGGTGTCCTTCCCGCTCAGAATGGAGTAGATGACGGCCGTTTGAGCCGGCCTGAACTCGGGATATCCGAAGTGATGCTGAAGCAGGCTGCGGGCCTGGGCCATGAGGTCCATGGCCGAAACTCGCCCAGGGGCGGCGAACTTACTTAACCACTTGCGCGCGGGACGGTGCGGATGCTCGCGGCAGCACCTGCTCCGAACAAGCCGAACGCTTGCTACGGAGCAGATGGCTGACGCTGAACTACGATCTAGTGCCCACCCAACCGGATGCCGAGCGTGATGGGGATGAACTGGGTGTCTCCACCATCGGTGAAGACATCGTGGAACCGGCCTTCGAGGAAGAGCCCGATACCGCTAGTCTTGATGTCGAAACCCGCGCCGGCATTGAGCCCGAAGTTGGTTTCACCGCCGGGCAGGATGTCACTGGGATCGTCCGATCCGGTGATCTTGGAGTTGTAGACCCCACCGCCTCCGATGATATAGGGACGGAAGGTGCTTTCCTCCGACGTCTTGAACTTGAAGACGAGGTCACCGGTACCCATGATGAAGCGATTCTTCAGGCCGGAGAAGCCGGGGAATGCGGCATCGTCCAGATTGTACTGCTGATACGAGCCGTCGATCTGGATCCCGACCGGCCACCCGTTGGGGACGAAAGAGACCGCCGCGAGGCCGTGCCAGCCCGTCTTGGCTGCGTCGTCAAAGTCGCCCAGCGGAACTCCGACACCGCCGCCTAACGAGAATTCAGCACCCTGCGCACGGAGCGCGGGGGCGCCAAGCAGCATTCCGACGGCGAGTGCTGCTATACCCTTTGAAAGACCCCTCATGTTCTCCTCCTGGTGGCGAGGTGTTGACTCGGTTCAAGGGGCCAAAGTAGCTCTGGCCGAATCGGGCGTCCTGTGACAGCCGTCACAAAGGCCGTCGCCTCAGCCAGAGGCGCAGCAGCAGCGAGGCCGCAAGCAGCGCGATAGCCACCCACCCCAGTCGCCGCTCATCCAGCGCGACACTCAGAAGTGCGGTGAGAAAGCCCGCCAAAGCCAACGCGAGCCTCAGCCGGTTCATCGTTTCAGGAAGCGCGCGATGGCGTCGCGAAAGTCGGGTGTTGCCCGGGCCACAGCGTTGACCTGAGCCCCTCGGGCAATTCCCTCGTTCAGACCCATGCCATCCATCTGGTAGAAGAGCTGCTTGGTGAGCGCGATGGCCGTACCGCTGCTGCCGGCAAGCTGAGTCGCCAGCTGGAGGGCCGAAGACTCCAGTTCCGCGTCAGGATAGATCCGGCTGACCAGCCCCGCGCGCTCGGCCTCCTGGGCCGAGAGCACCCGTCCAGTGAGGACCAGATCGAGGGCGACCTTTTCCCCCGCGGCGCGACGGAGGAGTGCCATCACCATCGCGGGTACAAACCCACGCTGGATCTCAGGGTAGCCGATCTGCGCTCCGGCTCCGGCCAGGACCAGGTCGCAGGCGGCGGCGAGGCCGGCACCGCCCGCGAGCGCGCGGCCCTGGATCATGGCCAGCACCGGCTTGGGCAGGGCGCGCATCCGCTCGAACACGGAGCCGAGACGGAGCGCCGCTTTCTCGTTTTCGCTGATGGTCTGTTCTGCGGACGCGAGCAGCTCGTCCAGATCGGCGCCGGCACAGAAGTCCTTGCCGGTTCCGCGGAGCAGAACGACGCGAACGGCGGCATCGAAATCCGCTCGCTCGAGCGCCTGATGCAGGGCTTCAATCAACTCAGCGTTCAGCGCATTCCGTTTGTCGGGCCGATTGAGCGTGAGGCTGAGGACGCCGGAGTCGAGCGAGCTGAGGAGGGCGCTCATTGCGGCACGAGACGGCGGGCCAGCGCCGGCGGAACCGGAATTTCCATCCGAAGCAATGCGGTGGAATACACCTTACCTTGCGCGTCAGTCTTGAGCGAGATGGTGCCTCCGCCGTCGAGCGCACCGTGGAGCAGGAAGTTCAGCGCGTTCAGGTTGGGCAGCTCGAACCGCTCCACCCCTGTCACCATGTCTTTGAAGTGCCTAGCCACCCGCGCGATGGTGACCTGCCGCCGGAGGATCGGGTAATACTCCGGCTCGAGGGCGATGAGCCCCACGTTGGCGGTGTCACCCTTGTCGCCGGAGCGGGCGTGGGCGAGATAGCGTAACTGCAGGCTGGCGGGCGGACGGGCGGACGGGCGGAGGGATCGCTTGTTTGAGGATCCGGCTCTGTTCCGCGTTGTCTTCTTCTTACTTGGACCCTTCATTGTTTCCCTTTCTGTCCGCCCGTCCGCTCGTCCGCCCGTCCGCCTCTCAGACTAGGCCTCAAGGATCTCCACCCTCACCTCGCTCTCCACCACCCGCCGATCAATCAAGGCCGGCCAGTAGGCCACGACCTCTTCGACCGCAGGTCTGCCTCCTGCAAAACCGGTGACGCTGGGCGGACCGGTGAGCACCAGTGGTGCGATCTCCCGGGTGAACCGCTCAACCGGCGCTCGCTCCGGGGCACGAACTCCGATCCGCAGCTGCACCTCGGGCGCTTCCGGATCCGGGGGTCCGCTCAGATTTCCGTGGGTGGCGTTGGCACCGACGAACTCGGTGAGCACCTGCTCGTATTCGAGACCCAGGTCTTTCAATCGAGCCCGGAGAATACGGTCGGCGGCGCGCGCCTTCTCGAACGCCTCGGGCCAGGAGTACACCAGGGTTCCTACCGCCTTGTAGCCATAGAAGTAGGCGATGGACACCTTGAGCATTGGCGTGCGGGGCCCGCCCTTGATCCCGCTCACCCGAACCCGGTTGCGCCCCACCTGCCGGAGCTGAATGGTGGTGAAGTCGGCGACCCCATCGGGTGTGATGTAGCTGTGGGGGTCGCCCATCTCGTAGACCAGCTGTTCCGTCACCGACGCCACCGAGACGACTCCGCCGGTGCCGGCGTGCTTGGTGACCACGAAGCTTCCGTCGGCCGAAGCCTCCACGATGGGAAAGCCGGGATTCTCCAACCCCTTCACCGAGCGCCAGTCTTTCAGCAGGTTGCCGCCGGAGGCCTGGGCTCCACACTCGATGATGTGCCCGGCGACCGTTCCCGCCGCAACCTTGTCCCAATCGTCCGTGGGCCAGCCGAACTCGTGAAAGATCGGACCCAGCGTGAGGCCGGTATCGGTGACCCTGCCGGTGATCACCACGTGGGCGCCGAGCCGGAGTGCTTCCACCATAGGCGCCATGCCGAGATAGGCATTCGCGGAGAGCACCTTGTCGCGGATGCCGGCCAGCGGCTGTCCGGTTTCCATGTTCGTCAGCGGGTGCCCCGCGGCGATGAGCTCGTCCAGTCTGCCCAGGATGTCGTCGCCGGTGACCAGTCCGATGTTCAACTGGCCCGCCAGTCCGAGCCTCCGAGCGACTTCCAACACCGCTTCGGCGCACCCACGCGGGTTTACTCCGCCGGC
>JBJMPB010000032.1:0-5131 GCA_045803455.1 Gemmatimonadales bacterium
AGCACGTCCGGCCGAAAGTCGGTGAGCAAACGGCGCAGGGTCTTGGCATTCCAGTGAAGCCGGTTGGGGTCGGCCATCCGGCCGCGTACCGCAACCGGAACCACGCGCACGCCGGTATCGTCGCCCCAGACCGTGCCGTGAATCTGCCGGTCGTTGGCCGCCCAGCGATCCGGCACCGCCACCGCCAGGCTGACGCCCAGACCAGCCAGACACCGCAGCTTGTCCCGATTGGCTGGATCGGCGTACAGGTGAGAGACGATGACGGCGCGCATGGTAGGGGCTGGGAGTCGGGAGTCAGGAGTCGGGAGCTGAGAATGAGAGCCTGACCCTAGCTCCAGACTCCTAGCTCCAGGCAAACAGCCCCTCAATATAGATGGAGGACCCAGCCCGATGCGCATACTCCACCTCGCGAAGTACTACTGGCCCCGATCCGGCGGGATGGAGCGCGTCGTTCAGACACTGGCGGAAGGCGCGGCGAACCTGGGCCACCACGTCGAGGTGGTCGCGGTGGAGAGCATCGGCCGACAGGGTGCTCCGGTCCGCCAGCGCTCACGGGTCACCCGGGCCTTTTCGTTTGCTGCGCTGGGCTCGCAGGAGATTGCCCCCGGATACATCGCCGCTGCGTGGAAGCGGGCCGACATCATCCACCTCCATCATCCTCACCCGCTCGCCGATCTCGCCTGCCTGCTTCGGGCCGGCAGCACGCCCGTGGTGGTCACTCAGCATGCCGACGCGCTGCGCTCGCTCTACCGGCCCATGACCCGGCTGGTGATTCGACGCGCCCGTGCTGTAGTGGTGCCCAGCCGGGCCCACCTGGCGCTCTCCAACGAACTGCGGGGGTTCGAGAGCAAGGTCGAGGTCATTCCGTTTGGGATCGACCAGACTCGCTGGGAGGTGGTTCCGCCGCCGCCGCCGGGAGCTGCGCCCCGGGCGATCTTCATCGGCCGGCTGGTCGCATATAAAGGATTGGACGTGCTGCTCCGGGCCCTGGAACAGGTGCCCGATCTCCGGCTGGATATCGTGGGCTCTGGCCCCGAGGGGCCTCGGCTTCGGACTCTGGCCCAAGCCCTCGCGATCACCGACCGAGTTCGCTGGTACGGCGAGTATCCCGATGAAGACTTGCCCCGCCGGATGGCCGACGCGGATTTCCTGGTGCTCCCATCGGTGACGGTGGAAGAGATGTTCGGCCTGGTGGTACTCGAGGCCATGGCTGCGGGCAGGCCGGTGATCACCACCGCGCTTCCCAGCGCGGTGCGTGAGGTCAACGTTCCCGGCGTGACCGGGCTGGAAGTTCCCCTCCGGGACGTGGGCGCCCTGGCGCGGGCGCTCGAGATCCTGAGCCGCGACAGTGGGCGCCGCGCGATGATGGGGGAGGCCGGCCGGAAGCGGGTCCAGGAGCGGTTCACCCAAAGTGCTATGGCGGCCCAACATATCGAGCTGTACCATCGGATTATCCGGCCGGCCCAGTGATCGGCCTGTCTCCATTGCTAATGCCTTACGGAGGATGGTGGGCCGGCTCACATCGGGTTCCATGGAGCAAATCCGAAATTACATCGTGCGGCTCGATGCCCGACGTGCCCTGCTCGTTCTCCTTCTTTGCGCCTCCGGCCCGGCCACGGCGCGGGCCCAGGCGCACGTGGAAAGCCGTCCCCTCAAGCCCAATTTCTGGCATGCTGCCGCGGGGGTGGCGGCGGTCAACTTCATAACCTGGGGCTACGACTGGTACGTGCAGCGCTGGCCCTGGGCCAACGTGAGCCCCGCGGCTTGGGGTCACAATCTGCGGACGGGATTCGTCTGGGATAACGACCTCTTCCTCGATAACAACCTGGCCCATCCCTACCACGGGAGCTTCTACCACAGCTCAGCACGCGCTAGCGGGTTCGGCTTTTTTGGCTCGCTCCCCTTTGTGGCCGTGGGGAGCGCCACCTGGGAGCTCTTCGGCGAGAACATTCCCGCGTCACTCAACGATTTCATCATGACGACGCTGGGCGGCTCGGCAATCGGCGAGGTGATGTACCGGCTCAGCTCGCTTCTCGGATCCAGGCGCGCTCCCGGTCCCACAGTGGTGGCCCGGGAGCTGAGCGCTCTGGCGCTCAGTCCGATTGGTCGCACCCAGTCGCTGGTGAGCCCCGGTCGAGACGGCATCGTTCAGCCGACGGAGGCGGTTTCGACTCTTTCCGTGGGCAGCCGCTTTGGTCATCCCTTCTTCGATCTCGCGGTGCGATACGGAAGCCCCTTCTCGGGGACGACGCTGCGGCCCTATGACGCGTTCGACTTCCGAGTCCAGGTGAGTCCGCAGCCCGGCGTTCGTGGCGTACGCGAGGTCGCGATCTCCGGGCTGCTGGCGCGAAAGCGGCTGGGGGAATCCCCCGGAAGCCAGACGTTGCTGGGCCTCTTCCAGCATTACGATTACGACGATCTCTCGGCCTTCGATCTCATGGGCACGAGTGTGAGTGGTGCGCTGCTGTATCAGCGACGTTTGGGGCTACGCAATCGCCTCGAGCTCGGGGCCCATCTGGAAGGCGTCCTGTTCGGCGGGGTCTCGTCGGATTACGGCTTCGAGTGGCATCGCGACTACGATCTGGGTTCTGGGGCCGGTACCAGACTCAGCGCCGCCTTTGCGCGGGACGGGCACGAATGGCTTCGGGTAGAGAGTCGGCTGGTCTGGCTCCACAGCCTGCACGGGAGCGACGGGAATCACGTGACGACCATCGTGCGCGCCGCTGCCGCGCTGCCGCTGTTGGGCCCGGTTGGCCTCGGTGGCGACGTGGCGGTCGCAACCCGGCACAGCTACTACCCGCACGCGCCTTCCGCCACTCGGCGAGTGCCCGAAATGCGGGCCTATTTGACGTGGTCTCCTTGATCGCGTCTCAAATGCTAGAACCTTCCTCTCACGTTAGCATTGCCAAGCTCAATGGGGCCGGTGATGTTTGGCCATGCAGCAGAACCTTCTCGTAGTCGACGACGAGGCCATCGCGCGCCGCTTCATGGAGCGGGCACTCACCGAGGCAGGCTATCGAGTGATGTTGGCCAACGATGGTGAGCAGGCGCTCGACCTGATCCGAACCACCCGGCGAACAATCGCCCTGGTGGTGACCGACTTGGTGATGCCGGGCATGGGCGGCCACGCCTTTGCGCTGGAGGTGGGGAAGCTGCCCTCGCCGCCACCGGTTCTTTACATCTCGGCCTACGAGAAGCCGCAAGGGGACATGGCCAAGCGCTTCCTGCAGAAACCCTTCACCAGCGACGAGCTGGTGGGCGCGGTGCGCAGTCTCATCTCTCCGCCCCAAGAAGTCGGCTCCTGATTCCGCCCCAGGGTTGTGCCGGGTGCGCCGGGAGCCGATTTTTCGGCCCTCGGGCCCTTAGCTCAGTCGGTTAGAGCAGCGGACTCATAATCCGTAGGTCCTGGGTTCGAATCCCAGAGGGCCCATTGAAGAGGACCATTCATTAACGGTCTTTCTGGTCGCCTGCACGTTCATCCCGATCATCATCTGAGCGCAGATCACATCCGCTACCATCGGGAGCGGTCTGCCTGTCTCCGCAGCCAGCACAATGCCCAGAGCACTCTGCCCCTCAAGGACAATGCTTGTTGGCAGCTAAAGGTGAACGCCGAGTACATCGTGGCTTTGATCCCCAGATCAGCTTCCTATGACCCAGGATCAGATTTTCGAGTTTAAGGTCGCGTTTCCGCTCTAGCGGAGCTCGGTGTGCGGCAGTAACCTAGGCCGACTCTCTCCATATATCTCCGATATATCTTCGACCTTCCCGCTGCCCTCATCTGAGCGACGGCGCAGAATCTCGGACCAATCTCCAGAACCTCGGAAGGCCCGTATGCGATTTGCCCTTGGCGGTATGCTGCTCACCCTTGCGGTTCTCGGCTGTGGCGGCGGGTCCGACGGCGATCCAACCGGGCTGGACGGCGATCCAACCGGGCTGAACGAGGGCACGCTTGAGGTCCTTGCGTCCACCACTGGGTCGGACCCCGATCCGGACGGCTACACACTGACGGTGGACAACGGCGCGCCTCAGTCTCTGCCCTCGAACGGTGCCGACACCGTTGCGTCGCTCAGCACCGGAACTCACACAGTCACCCTGGCCGGCCTGGCCCCGAATTGCTTGCTGGATGGCGAGAATCCCCGAAACGTCGAGATCGCCGCCTCCGGCATGACGAGCCTCCAGTTCCACATTGCCTGTCAGCAGCCGCCTGCGATCTCGGTGAGCGCGGCGACCACCGGAGAGGAGCTCGA
Source organism: Gemmatimonadales bacterium (assembly GCA_045803455.1). Lineage (GTDB taxonomy): Bacteria > Gemmatimonadota > Gemmatimonadetes > Gemmatimonadales > GWC2-71-9 > CAVVWJ01. The sequence goes on from JBJMPB010000032.1 coordinate 4,248, forward strand.
CCCCGACGGTTACCGGGTCACGGTGGATGGAGGCGAATCCCAGCCGCTCTCGATCAACGGGTCGGTGCGGATCAGCGGATTGACGCTGGGGGATCACGATGTCGCGCTGTTGGATGTGGCGGACAACTGTGTTGTGGGTGAGAACAACCCAGTCCGAGTGGCGGTGCTGGGCGGCAGCACGGCCAATGCCGATTTCACCGTGAGCTGCAGCCCGGCGCCGCTTGCCGCGCCGGGCCATGACATCGCGTTCCGCTCAGATGGTGAGGTGTACCTGCTGAGCGCCGACGGGACGACAATTGCGAATCTCACCAACAATCCGAACCCTGACGACAACCCAGCATGGTCGCCGGATGGCCAGGCTATTGCGTTCGAATCCAGTCGCACGGGTAACAGGCAGATCTACGTGATGAATGACGACGGAAGTGGGCAGACCCAGCTTACTAGCGGCGCTTCGGCGAGCAGTCCTGCTTGGTCACCGGACGGCAGCAAGATCGCCTTCATGGCTACTGACGCGGGAGGCGAGACTATTTACGTGATGAACCCCAACGGCAGCGGGATTGCTTATCTCACGATTAACGAATACGCGGAAACTCCCGCCTGGTCACCGGATGGGACGAAGATCGCCTTCACGGGTGGTGGAAGTTTTGTCACCGACATCTTCGCGATGAATGCCGACGGCAGCAACGTCACCCGGCTTACGGCAGGTGCAGGGATAGACGCAAACCCGACATGGTCCCCAGATGGGACGAAGATCGCCTTTAACAGCGACCGGAGTGGCGAGCGCCACATCCATGTCATGAATTACGATGGCACCGGAGTCACGCAGCTGACCTTCGGGACCTCTTTAAATATTCAGCCCGCGTGGTCACCGGATGGCAGCAAGA
>JBJMPB010000051.1:0-3247 GCA_045803455.1 Gemmatimonadales bacterium
GAGATCTGCAAACCGCTGTGCAGCCTGCATCATGTCGGTGCTCTGCTCGAACGCGCTCGCGATACGGATCGTCACGGGCTTGTCCTGAGCCGACGATGCACCCGTCGTAAAGGCACCTGTAATCAGGCACCCGAGGAATCCCAATACTACTCGGCGCTGCATCGACGTTTCTCCGTGAGGCTATCGGCTTCTACGAGCCTGTGCGGCAACCGTAACACCACACGAATTTCCACACAATCCAACATTACACCTCACGAAGCAGCATCAGTGTCAGGTGCCTTTGGAAGGTGGCCCCTGACCGGCGTCACGGCGTCCGACAAGAAGCACAACCGTGCCTCGCGGCGATTTTAGTCCGGTCTCCCAGGAAGAGGCGCTCTCCTATGGGGCCGCGTTCATCGTTGGAGGCAACGGCGCGTCTGAGATTCCCACCCTGATCCCGAACGCCGCCGCTCGGCAACCAGCCGTGCAAGTGCACACCGGATAAGGACAATGCCGCCGTGGGCGAGATCCTGGCGAGAGAGGCTCCGCTATGTAGCAAGCATGATCACGCTGATCGACGCAAGCAACCCTAATGATCGATGAGCACGCTCGACCTTAACCGTGCACGGTTGCGCCATCATCCTCCCGCAGGTCGTGGAAGCTGACGCGGACTTTACCGATGTGGCGGGTCGGATCCGATGGTTCGCCAAGGCCGACGAGGGGGTTCATTTCACCGAGAAGGCACTCGGCGCTGTCGGCCGGCTTGAGCCGGACGCAGCGATGTCGCGCATGTGCTTCGAACTCATTGAGGCGGTGAAGGGTGTCACGGTCCACATCGAGATCGATGCGACAGTATCGATGACCCTCCCTGCCGTGAGCAATTTGCGCGCCCTTGATCATGTGATCGAATTCTGCAGGCCAGTCGACGACTGGGTGCTGGCTGAGGTGCATGTGTCACCCGGTGCTGGGGCGTCCTTTGCCCATAAAAGGAAGCGAGGTTGTCAGTTCCGCAAGGATCGCTCGCGGAACTTCGCGGCCCGCGCGATATCCCCGGCTTCGGAAACTTCGACAGACCGTCAGTCGACTACATCCTCGGAAGGTCATTCCAGTAGTCCTTCACGGCCTTTTCGCGGGTGCGATCGGGCCAGGCCTGATTGTCTCCGTAGAAGCTCGGAGCGTCTTTGAGCTGCGCTTCAGTGATATCGGTGCGATCGGCACCCTACTCCCGATCATAGGCGAGCTTCTCCCAGGGGATCGTGTGATGATGGACTCCCATCCCCAGAAAACCGCCGAACGTGACGTCGACGTAGACGACACGGCCGCTGACCTTCTCGATCAACAGGCGCTTGATGGTGCCGATCTGCTCGCCGTTCGGGTCGAACACCGCCGTACCCTCGACGCGATCGCTTTCGATGATGGGCTTGGATGAAGCTGGCCGATTGAGTGGCCCCCAGAGATAGAAGCCGTTCTCCAGGATGCCGGTCGCGACCACCGCCCGGCTGATGCCGAGGGTCCATTCCTCGTCCGGCAGGATTGTCTTCTCTAGCGACCAGGGTCCATCCTCGGCCGGGAGCTTCTCGCCCGCGGCATCATCGGTGAAGCCGCGCAGGTCTGCCGAGCTTCCTGACCGGAAGACGTAGTACGTTCTCATGAACGCCCTCCCCTCGTTTGCGAGTTGGGAGCCCCCGGCTCCAATTGGCACACGGCCGGGCCGGAAATGCAATCTTTGTGTCTCGTCGAACTCGTGCTTGCGCATCGTGCGGTCGTCGGACTGGGGACCGACGTGCAGTTGCTCCAGGTGCGAGTCTCGGCCATTCGGCTGTTCTGCTACAGTCGCGGGGCTGCAGCGATAGGACCGATGAGCCTCGCCGACGATTACGTCACCCTGGATGCCACGGCCCTCGCCGCGCTGGTGCACGGGCGGGAGGTCACTCCCTCTGAGCTCGTCGAGGTCGCCATCGCACGGCTGGAACGGCTCGAGCCGGACCTCGCCGGAATGGCCGAGTGGACGCTGGACCAGGCGCGTGCAGCAGCACATGCGCCCCTCGAAGACGGGCCCTTCGCGGGCGTACCGTTTCTCCTCAAGGACAACATGCATTTTGCGGCCGGCATCCCGTATCACAACGGCAGCCGCATCTGGCGCGGCTGGGTGCCGCCGCGGGACAGCGAAATGGTCCGTCGCTTCAAGGCGGCGGGCCTGATCATCCTCGGGAGCACGAAGGTGCCGGAGCTGGCGCTGATGCCGGTGACCGAGCCCAAGCACTTCGGCCGGGCGAACAATCCCTGGTCTCTCGACCGCACCACCGGCGGCTCCTCGGGTGGATCCTCCGCTCACGTGGCGGCTCGATCCGTGCCGATGGCGCATGCGACGGACGGGGGTGGATCGATCCGAATCCCTGCCTCATGCTGCGGCCTCTTCGGACTGAAGCCCAGCCGGGGACGGACCCCGAACGGCCCTTTCCTGGGCGAGTGCTGGCATGGCGCCTCGATCGGACATGCCGTTACCCGCAGCGTCCGCGACAGTGCCCGCCTGCTCGATGCCATTGCTGGCCCTGACCTCGGTGCTCCCTACGGAATTGCCCCGCCCGAGCGGCCGTTTGCCGAAGCGGCTGCCACACCGCCCGGCAGGCTCCGGATCGCGTTTAGTGCCGTCGCTCCGAACGGCGCAGCGGTGGATCCGGAGTCCCGGACGGCAGTCGAGGATGCGGCAAAGCTCTGCGCGGAGCTGGGTCACGCTGTCAAGGAAGCCGCGCCGCCGGTGCCGGACGGGTATTTCGACTGGTTCCTGACTGCCTTCCTGGCAGCGGTCGCTCAGGAATTTGCCTTTGCGGAGGAGATCACCGGCGTGAGGGCACGCCCGGCGGAGGTCGAGGACAGCACATGGCTATGCCGAGAGCTGGGGCGGGGCTTCTCGGCCGCGAAACTCTCGGTGACGCTGGAACGCCTGCACCGGGCCACCCGGCAGATCGCGCTCTTCTTCGAGAACCACGACCTCTTGCTGACGCCGACGCTGGCAGCCCCGCCGGTGAGGCATGGAGAACTCCATCCGAAGGGGCTCGAGGCGGCTCTGCAGGCCTTGGCCGCCCGCCTCGGTGTCGGCCGCTATTTGCGCTACGGCCCGCTCCTTCAGCAGGCGGCGGACCGTGCCTTCAGGTTCATTCCGTTCACGCCGATATGGAACATCACCGGACAGCCGGCGGCCTCTCTGCCGCTGCATTGGACTCCCAACGAATTGCCCGTGGGTGTGCAGGCCGTAGCCCGGTTCGGA
>JBJMPB010000508.1:0-3455 GCA_045803455.1 Gemmatimonadales bacterium
ACCAGCCGGTCGAGTACGTGGATCAGCACCCGCACATCGTCGAGATGAAGTCCGGTGGTGGGCTCGTCTAGAATGTAGAGCTTGCGTCCTGCATGCTTGCCCGCCTGCAGCAGTTCGCGGGCAATCTTCAGCCGCTGCGCCTCGCCGCCCGATAGGGTGGTGGCAGGCTGCCCCATCCGCAGGTATCCCAGCCCGACTTGCTGCAGCTGCCAGAGCGCGGCGCCCAGGCGAGGCTGATGCCGGAAGCGGGTGACCGCCTCGTCTACCGTCCACTGCAGCACGTCGTGGATGGAGCGGCCCTGGATCTTCACGTCGAGCACATCCGGCCGATAGCGTGAGCCGCCACAGGCTTCGCAGGGCACGAATACGTCGGCCAGAAACACCATCTCCACCTGCACGTGGCCGGCGCCCTCACATGATTCGCAGCGGCCACCTGCCAGGTTGAACGAGAAGGTGGCCGAGTTGTATTTCCGCTGCCGGGCCAGCGGCTGGGCCGCGAAGAGCTCCCGGATCTCGTCGAAGGCCCGGATGTAGGTGACCGGATTGGACCGGGGCGAGCGGCCGATGGGTGATTGATCGACCAGGAGAACGTCTTGGAGAAACTCCCAGCCGGTGAGCGACCGCACCTGTCCTACCGGCTCGCCCAGGTGAGACTTGGCCGAGTGCTCTCCCCGCAACCGGGCCTCCAGCTGCCGGTAGATCACATCATGGAGCAGTGTGCTCTTGCCCGAGCCGGAGACACCGGTGACCGCCGTGAGCGTGCCCAGAGGGATGTCCACGTTGACGTCCTGCAGGTTGTGCAGGGTGGCGCCCCGTACCCGGAGCCACTGCGGCCCGGCCGGCCGGCGGATACTCGGCACGGCGATGCGTTTCTGGCCGGTGAGATACTGCCCAGTGAGAGATGTCCGCGCCGTGTGCACCGGCCCGGAATGGACCACCTTTCCGCCATTCTCTCCCGACCCTGGGCCCAGCTCGAGCATGAAATCGGCCTGCTGAATGGCGGCGAGATCGTGCTCCACCACCAGCACGGTGTTGCCCGCATCTCGCAGCCGGCGCAACAGCGCGAGCAGTTGGTCGGTATCCCGCGGATGCAGACCTACCGAAGGCTCATCCAGCACGTACAGGGTGTCCACCAGGTGTGAGCCGAGCGCGTTGGACAGCGAGATGCGCTGCGCCTCTCCCCCGCTCAGGGTCCGGGTCTGCCGGTCTAGCGTCAGGTATCCCAGACCGACGTCGCAGAGAAAGCTGAGCCGGGCGTCGAGCTGATCCACGATCAACTGGGCTATCTCGCGCTCGGTATCGTTGAGGCTGAGCTGGCGGACCCACTGATGAATGGCCTCGAGCGATCGCGCGGCCACCGATCCGATGGTGTCCTGGGCGATCCGGATCGCCAGCGCGTCGGGGTTCAGTCGGCTGCCGCCGCAGTCTTCACACGTCTTGGCGAGTTGATACTGCCGGAGGAAGACCCGGATGTACTGCTTGTAGCGCTTCTCCTCCAGCCCTTTGAGAAAGGGGAAGATGCCGACGAATCGCCCTTTGCGACCATAGAGCAGCTCCCGGCGGTGAGCGGCTTTCAGCTTGGACCAGGGCTTGTTGGGGTCGGCGCCAATCGAGCGGGCAAAGTCGAGCAGAATGCGGCGGCGAGACTCGTACCTCGGCTTGGTCCAGGGATCGATGGCCCCTTGGGTCAGACTCTTCTGCGGGTCGCAGACGATCAGGGACTCGTCGTACTCGAGCACCGCGCCGAAGCCGTTGCAGTGGGCGCAAGCCCCCCGGGGATTGTTGAACGAGAAGAGCGCCGGCGTGACCATCACCGAAGGCGTGTCGCAGCGGCTGCAGGTGGGAAACTCGGTGTATCGCAGTCGGCCCGGCGAGTGCGCGCTCTCCAGTAACACCACCGCGATACCTTCGCCCTCCTGGAATGCCGTGGCAATGGCCTCGCACAGCCGGCCGACCGAGCCGGGCTCGGCCACCAGGCGGTCGACCACTACCAGCAGCTCGCTCACCCGGGTCAGGTCCAGCGCGGGGGGCAGCTCTTCCAGATGATGGGGGGTGCCGTCGGCCAGCACGCGCACAAAGCCGAGCGCCCGGAGGTTCTCCACCACCGCGCCATGGGTCAGGCGGGCCACCGGCGGTAGTGGAAAACACACCTGAACCCGGACCGGGCCCTGGGCCACCACCTCATCGGCCGCAGCTTCAGCCGTGTCTTTCCGGACCGGGCCGCCGCAGCGGCGACAGTAACAACGCCCTACCCGGGCCCAGAGCAGCCGGAGATAGTCATACACCTCGGTTGCGGTACCTACGGTGGAGCGGCTGGAGATAACCGGATTGCGCTGCTCGATGGCGACGGCGGGAGCTATCCCTTCCAACCGATCGACGAGGGGCTTCGGCATCCGTTCCAGGAACTGCTTGGCGTAGGTAGACAGCGACTCGATGTAGCGCCGCTGTCCTTCGGCATACAGCGTATCGAACGCCAGGGTGCTCTTGCCTGACCCGCTCGGACCCGTCACCACGATCAGCGACCGATGCGGCAGGTCGACCGTGATGTTCCGGAGATTGTTCTGCCGGGCGTTGACGATGCGGATTACTGATTGCATAGGCGGAAAATAGCGGAACCTGCGGAAAGAGCGGAAAGACGCTACTCACGGCTCCTTCCGCTAATTCCGCTTCTTCCGCTATTCTTCCGATCGATGCCCCGTCTCCTGACGCCCAAGCTGCTGCTGCGTGGCTTCGAGGTCTTCGCAGTCGCCTCCCTCCTGGGCTTTGGAGCCACTCTCCTCTACGGCAACAATCTTCCCGCATTCCTGGCCGCCCTGGGCCGGCTGCACTGGATCTGGATCCTGGCGGGCCTGGGACTGGCCTCGATGGACTGGATTGGGGGAGGACTTCGACTCTGGGTGGTGGCTCGCCATGTGTACCCCCGGCCTCCGCTCAAGGGATTGATCCTGGCTGGAGGGATGGGAGCGTGGGCGGGCTACATCACACCGCTGAATACCGGCGCCGGACCGATGACCATGTACACCATGCGCCGCTACGGCGTTCCCCTGCCGGTGGCGGTCACCTCGACCTTCATGAGCTTCGTCGCCACGGTCCTGTTCTTTGCCATCGCGGGCCCGCTGGCGGTCGTGTTCGGCGCCGGGCGATCGCTGGGACAACGGGGCAACGTGCTGGGCCTGTCCCTGTTCGATCTGTTTCTCGGCAGCCTCAGCATCATCGCCGGGATTGGCGTGCTCATGGCGGTGGTCCTCCTCTTTCCCCGTTTCGTTCGGGATCTGATTCACCGGGCGGCAGAATGGATCGGTCACCGCAGCCAGCGATTCGCTGCGCGGCTGACCAAGCTGCAGACCGGCATCGATCAGGCCCATGAGAGCGTGGTCGCCTTCAAGAGTCTCCGCGGACTGGTGGCGCTGTTCTGGGCCGTCGTCCTCTCGGGTCCTTCCCACGCCAACAAGCTG
>JBJMPB010000067.1:0-2527 GCA_045803455.1 Gemmatimonadales bacterium
TAGATCTCTCCCCCCGATTCCCGAAACTCCTCCGCTTTGCGCTGCATCTCCGCTGCGTAGTCCCTCACGTCCTGGGTGATCTTCATGGAGCAGAACTTCGGGCCGCACATGGAGCAGAAGTGGGCCACCTTGGCCCCCTCGGCCGGCAGGGTCTCGTCGTGATAGGCGCGGGCGGTGACCGGATCGAGCGCCAGGTTGAACTGGTCCTCCCAGCGGAACTCGAACCGGGCCTTGCTCAGCGCGTCGTCCCACTCCCGGGCCCGTGGGTGACCCTTGGCCAGGTCGGCCGCGTGCGCGGCGATCTTGTAGGCAATGACGCCGGCCTTCACGTCGTCCCTGTGGGGGAGGCCGAGGTGCTCCTTGGGGGTGACGTAGCACAGCATGGCGGTGCCGTACCAGCCGATCATGGCGGCGCCGATGGCACTGGTGATGTGGTCGTAGCCGGGCGCGATGTCGGTGGTCAGCGGTCCCAGGGTGTAGAACGGGGCCTCGTCGCACCACTCCAGCTGCTTGTCCATGTTCTCCTTGATGAGATGCATGGGAATGTGTCCGGGGCCCTCGTTCATCACCTGCACCTCATGCTCCCAGGCAATCCGATTGAGCTCGCCCTGGGTCTTCAGCTCGGCGAACTGGGCCTCGTCATTGGCATCGGCGATGCTGCCCGGGCGAAGGCCATCCCCCAGGGAGAAGGAGACATCGTACGCCGCCATGATCTCGCAAATCTCCCGGAACCGGGTGTAGAGGAAGCTTTCTTGGTGATGGGCCAGACACCACTTAGCCATGATGGAGCCGCCGCGGGACACGATGCCGGTCACCCGGTTGGCGGTGAGCGGGATGTAGCGCAGCAACACGCCGGCATGCACGGTGAAGTAGTCCACTCCCTGCTCCGCCTGCTCGATCAGGGTATCGCGGTAGATCTCCCAGGTCAGGTCTTCCGCGGCGCCGCCCACCTTCTCCAGCGCCTGATAGATCGGGACGGTTCCGATCGGTACCGCCGAGTTCCGGATGATCCACTCCCGGGTCTCATGGATGTTCTTGCCGGTGGAGAGATCCATGACCGTGTCGGCACCCCACAGCGTGGCCCAACGGAGCTTGTCGACTTCCTCCTCGATGGAAGAGCTGACAGCAGAGTTGCCGATATTGGCGTTGATCTTTACCTGGAAGTTCCGGCCGATGACCATCGGTTCCAACTCGGGATGGTTGATATTGGCGGGTATGATGGCTCGCCCGCGGGCGACTTCGCTGCGGACGAAGTCCACGGGAAGTCCCTCGCGGAGGGCGACGAATTCCATCTCGGGGGTGATGTCTCCGCGCCGGGCAAAGTGAAGCTGGGTGATGGGTGCGCTCCCACGCAGCATAGGAGGGCGGAGGGTACCAGCAATCAACCGTAGGGATCCTTCGCTTCGCTCAGGATGACTCGCGACTCGTGACTCGCGACTCGTGACTGCTCGGGACCCAATCCACGCCTCCCGCACCGTCGGCAATCCCGCTCGAACATCGAACCCCTGGGGCCCACTCGTATCGTACACCCGGAGCGGCTGCTGCCCACCGGCGAGCGCGATCTCCCTCATCGGCACGCGAATTCCCTCGTGGCCCTCGAGGTAGACCTTCGTCGAGTTGGGGAACGAGTCACCGTAATCTGACGGTCGGCCGGGCAGGCGCTCGGGCGGTCGGGTGTTTTTACGAGTGGATCGAGCTGGTTTGGTAGGGGATGCCATCGCGCTCACTCCAGGAGTTCGAGAGAGGGAGCGCTGCGACCAAGGAAGGTCGCGGGCGCCGCGCTCCCTTCGCCGGTATCAGCCGGATCAGGTTCCAAGGGTACTTCTCAATCGCTCACGCGATGCCCCTGGCGGCAGTTTGAACGTTAAGGAGTTTCCCTCGTCGACACCAGCTTCAGCTTCTCGATCTCCGCGATCTCCCGCGGCGCCCGGGATAGCCACTCCACTCCGTTCGGCGTGATCAAATAGTCGTCTTCGATACGGACCCCGATGTTATTGTAACGCTCCACCGTCTTCCGCACCTTGTCGACAAACGTTCGGTTCTTCGGCGTATCCGGCAGCATGTCGAGCAGCTTGGTGCTGATGTACACCCCGGGCTCGATGGTGAAGACCTCCCCAGCCTCGAAGGTCGCTCCCCGCCCGAAGTGCGGCGGATCATGCACCTCCAGCCCAATGCCATGACCCAGGCCATGGGCCATGTAGAGGAACGCCTGCTTACAGGCCCCGGCGTTCGACTGGCACATGGAGGCCCAGGGTGGGTCAAAGGTGGCGTCGGGCGATTCGATCAGCCCCAGCTTGGCCAGCCCTCGAGCCTCCACCGCCCGCGCCGTATCGCTCCACGCCTGGGACGACGCTCCCGGCTTCGCGACCTTCTCCGCCGCCGCCTGAGCATCGCGCACCAGCTGATACACCGCACGCTGCTCGGGCGTAAACTTGCCATTAACCGGAATGGTGCGGGTGACGTCGGCGGCATATCCCTGGTAGGATGCACCGACATCCATGACCACCACGTCGCCCGCGGCCATTCG
>JBJMPB010000083.1:0-9320 GCA_045803455.1 Gemmatimonadales bacterium
GCGATGCCCAGGTGGAGACTTGAGGCTTGCGCCCGGCGGCATATGGGACCGGTCTGGCCTCGACTCGGCGGGCTGCGAGCTGCACCGCCGCCGCTACGTGCAGAATGAGCGAAAGGAGCAAGATCAGTCGGGCCACCCAGAGCGCGCCACCGGTGCCGTGGAGGAACGCGCTGTACGCATTGATTCTGGTTGGTCCCTGAAATACCAGAAGGTTGGCTACCACGTGAGTGATGAGATACGCCACCATGATCAGACCGGTCACGGCCATGATCACCTTTTTCCCCACCGACGAGTCCCACAGTAGCCACAGCCGAGTCATCTGGCAGGTCCGCTCACGCGTCTACTACCGCCTGGGTCGAGCGAACGGCCTCGGCGGACTTCCGAAGCTCCTCGCGTTCAGCGTCGGTGAGGGTCACCTCGATGATCCGCTCGAGGCCGCTTCTCCCCAATTTGCAGGGAACTCCGCAGAAGACGTCGCGGAGACCGAACTCGCCCTGCAGCCAGGCCGAGCAGGGCAGGATCCGTTTCTTGTCGAGAGCAATCGCCTCGACCATCTGCACCGCGGCGGCACTCGGAGCATAGTACGCCGAGCCGGTCTTGAGAAAACCGACGATTTCGGCGCCGCCGTTCCGGGTGCGATTGACGATTGTGTCGAGCTTCTGCCGGTCCATGAGCTGGGTGACCGGAATGCCTGAGACCGTAGTATAGGAGACCAGCGGCACCATGGTATCGCCGTGTCCGCCGAGTACCATTGCCTGGATATCTTCGATGGAAACATCCAGAGCCTCGGCCAGAAAGGTGCGATACCGCGCGGTGTCGAGCACTCCCGCCATGCCGAGTATGCGCTCCCGGGGGAAGCGGGTGGCCTTCATGGCCACGTAGCACATCACGTCCAGCGGATTGGAGACCACCACGATAATGGACTTCGGGGCCACCCGGGATATCTGCTCGGTGACCGAGCGAACGATGCCCGCATTGGTCTTCACCAGGTCGTCCCGGCTCATCCCCGGCTTCCGCGCGATGCCGGCGGTCACCACGAACACCTCAGCGCCCGCGGCCTCATCGTAGTTACCGCTGCCGACGACCCGGGTATCGAAACCCTCGATCGGACCGGATTGCCATTGGTCCAGGCCTTTGCCCTGAGGCACTCCATCAACCACGTCGATCATGACCACGGTGCGCGCCAGATTCTTCTCGGCTAATCTCTGCGCCGCCGTTGCGCCCACATTCCCTGCCCCAACGACCGCAACCTTGTTTAGCATTCCACGAGCTCTCTGGAGCGATGAAGGAGGTATAGCAGCCCAAACCCCTGCAATATAGTTGTGTCAGAGTGGAGAGAAGTTTCAGCCGCCCACTGCTGCGCGTGCAACGCCGCAACTTTTGAGGATACTCCACCGTGGCACGGTCGGCTCGACGCAACGCGAGAACCGGGCTACCTTGTGGCCATGCCAGCCGACGACCCGATGTACCAGCGAGCTCTGGAGCTGCTCGAACGATTCGGCGCGGTCTCCGTTGAGCATCCGAGCGGCACCCTTCTGGAGCATCTGCGCGGGACCTACGAGCAGCTCGACCGATGGGGGTGCAGTGAGGACCTGTGTCGGGCGGGCCTGTATCACAGCGTGTACGGGACGGAGAAATTTCAGAAGCGGACCGTGCCGCTAGAGGCTCGGAACGAGGTTCGGAGCGCAATAGGGGAACGGGCCGAGGAGATCGCCTACCTCTACTGCGCGCTATCGCGTCAATCGCTGTATCGAAACCTCGACGTGGGCGCCCCCTACGTGGTAAAGACGCAGGACGGCGGCGAGAGGCCACTCAGCCTGGCGGAGCTTGCAGATCTGATGACCCTGGACCTTGCGAATCGCCTAGAGCAGCTTCCCCGGACGAGGCATGACGCCATGCGGATAGAGCGCGATCGAGTGATCTACGAGCGAGCTGTCCCGCTCCTGCCCGGCGCCGCCGTCGCGGAGTTTCGGAGCACGTTTCCCCGTCACAGCAAGACGCAGCTCTTCGCGACAAAAATCCTGCGCCGGCCGCGTCGAGCGCTTCGATCGATCACGAGGCGGTTGAAGCGCAGCTGATTTGGCTTCCAGCCCTCAGCCGCCAGATTTGTGGCGCGCAATCTCCGTGGCTCCAGCTCCACCCTGATGACTGAACACTGAGGACTGGCGAGTGCCCACCACCTGCCTGATCGCCTCGTATAGCACAATGCTCACCGCATTCGACAGATTGAGATTTCGCACCGGTCCCGACATCGGGATGGTGAAGCAGCGTTCCGGGTGCTTCTCCAGAATCCGCTGCGGCATGCCCTCGGTCTCGCTCCCAAACACCAGACAGCTGTTCGGCTTGTACGGGGCATCCCAGAAGCTGAGTTCCGCATTGGCGGAGAAGTAGAGGCAGCGAGACCGGTCCATCGCATCACGGAAGGCAAACCAGTTCGGGTGCACCCAGAGGTCCACCGCGTCCCAGTAGTCCAGCCCGGCTCGGCGGACCTCGGCGTCATTGATGCTGAAGCCCAGAGGCTCGATCAGGTGCAGCGAAGTGTCGGTGGCCGCGCAGAGTCGAGCGATGTTGCCGGTGTTGGGAGGGATCTGAGGTTCGATGAGCGCGACGTGAAGCGGCATCAGCCGCCCCGCGTGTGCATCTCGCGGTGCGGATCGGCCCGGAGTGACTCCAGCTGATAGAGTGCGCCTCGCTCGGGCGAGGTCACGCGGAGCTCGGCGCCGCGATCGGTTCGCTGACGCCAGGTGTCCTCGATGCGCCGGGCAATCTCGATGTCGGAGCATCCTCCCCGTAGAGCCTGGCGAAGATCGAGCCCGTTCTCCCCGTAGAGACACAGGAGCCAGTTCCCATCTGCCGTCAGACGGCTGCGATCACAGGTCCGGCAAAACGGCTCGGTGGTCGACGCAATGATCCCGATGACGGCGCCGCTCTGGAGAGTAAAACGTTCGGCAGGAGCCCATCCGCCTTCATCGATGGGGATGATGAGGCCGTAGACCTGTTCCAAACGCTCCAGCATCTCCCGCCTGGTCACCACCCGATCCATGGACCACTCAGTGGCCCCGCCAACATCCATGTACTCGATGAACCGCACCTCGGCCCGTTCAGCCCGAGCAAACTCGACCAGATCGATCAGCTCATCATCGTTGTACCCGCGAACGACGACGACGTTGAGCTTCACTGGCTCCAACCCCGCCTGGCGGGCCGCCGCTATGCCGTCGAGCACGTCCCGGTGTCGTCCACTCCGAGCGAACTCCAGCATCCGGTCCGGCCGGAGTGTATCCAGGCTCACGGTAACCCGTGAAAGCCCGGAGTCCCTGAGCTCCTCTGCGTAGCGGGCCAGCAGGATGCCGTTAGTGGTGAGCGCAATGTCCCGGATGCCGCGATGGCGGCGCAGCAGCTGGACGAGCTTGGGAAGCTGGTGACGGAGGAGCGGCTCGCCTCCAGTCAACCTCAGCTTGTCTACCCCAAGACTCGCGAAGATGCCCACCAGGCGGTCGATCTCTTCGAAGGAGAGAATGGAATCTCGGGGCAGCCAGGCATACTCCTGTTCCGGCATGCAGTACCGGCAACGCATGTTGCAGCGGTCGGTAACGGAGATCCGCAGCGACTTGAGAGGACGACGCAAGACGTCGATAAGCGGGGAAGCGGGGTTGCTGGGATGTTCTCTCATGACTGAGTTCGTCCTCCGACCGCTTCCCCACTTCCCCGTGTCCCCGCTTCCCCGCTTCCGACCCATTCCACTGACCCATCGATGAAAACTTCTCGCTTCCAGATTGGCACTCGCCGCTTCACTTCCTCGATCACATACCGGCAGGCGGCAAACGCCTCGTCGCGATGAGCCGAGGCAGCCACGACGGCAACGGCAACGTCGCCGATTTGCAGAGTTCCTGTCCGGTGTTTCAGCGCGACGATGCAGTCCCACTGCGACTCCGCCTCCCGGGCGATTCGGCCGCACTCCGCTTCCGCCATCGGGTTGTAGGCCGAGTATTCCAGGCGAAGCACCGATCGCCCCCGTTGATGATCTCGCACGGAGCCGAGAAAGCTGGCGATCCCTCCGTGCCCGGGAGATTGCACCTGCGCCAGCAGGACACTGAGATCGATCGGATCAGCGGTCAAATACATCGGCTTAACCGCCCGAAAGGGGCGGAAGGATAGCAAGCTCGTCACCCGCGCGAAGCGCGGTGTCAGGCTCGACTTGAGTCAAATTCAGGGCGCAGAGTGGCTTGGGAGGGAGCCGGTCGCCGCCGGGAAAGGCACGGAGCCGCTCGACCACGTCGCTGACCCGTGCCGGATTATCCAGCACCATCTCCAACGCGTCGCTGCCCAGCAGCTCGGCATAGCTGGCGAAGAGGAGAACCCGGATCCTGACGGTCGAGGCCACTGCGGTCATGATCGAAAGGTAACAAGAAGTCGCCCTGAGACTCGGGAGCCAGGGCGACCTCGATGCATTGCGGGAACGTGCAGCTTACATGCCCTGGACCGGCTCGGCCTCGGGGGTGGTCTCGTCGGCGACGAGGGCCCGCAACTCTTTGCTGGGCTTGAACACCGGAACCGGACGGGCGGCCACTTCCACCGGGTCGCCAGTGCGAGGGTTTCGGGCCATGCGAGTCTTTCTACGACGGATCTTGAAGGTGCCGAAACCACGCACCTCGATGTTGTGCTGCTGCTTGAGGGCTTCCTTGACCGCTTCCAGGAAAGCATCCACCACGCGGGCACAGTCTTTCTTGGAGATCATCGGCCCCGCTGTGCGGGCTATGGAGGCGGTCACCTGTTCGACGAGATCGGCCTTGGTCATGCATCCCCCAGGAGGGTTATGTCGGCGGAGCCAGGCGGGGAAACTATGGCCGATACTACGAGCTTACCCCTTGTCTGTCAAGGGGTTGCCGGATTGACCTCCGCTCCCCGCGCAGAGAGGCCATGAATTCGGCAAAGTGTGGCCAGGCATCGTGTGGTCCCGGAGCGGCCTCGGGATGGTACTGCACCGCAAAGAGCGGAAGCTCGCGGTGCCGAATGCCTTCTATGGTACCGTCGTTCAGATTGAGGTGCGTGACTTCCAGCCCGGGGGCGCCGGGGATCCGGTTGGCTTCTCCAACTACCGCGAACCCATGGTTTTGGGTGGTGATCAGCACCTTCCCGCTGCGAAGATCGCGGACGGGGTGATTACCTCCCCGGTGCCCGTAGGGCAGCTTGGCTGTGGAACCACCATAGGCCAGGCCAATGAGCTGGTGACCGAGACAGATTCCGAACGTGGGGAGGCCCGTATCCGCCAGCTCGCGAATGGTCTGCAGTGCGTAGCCCACTGCCGCCGGATCGCCCGGTCCGTTGGAAAGAAAGAGGCCGTCAGGAGTTAGCTCGCGCGCTTCCGCCGGAGAGGTGTTGCCGGGCACTACCGTGACCCGACAACCGGCATTCACCAGCATGCGCACGATATTCCGCTTCATCCCGAAGTCATATGCCACGACGTGAGGACCAGCGCCTTCGCTCCGCCGGACCCCGGTGCTGGCCTGGGATGCCAGGTCCAGTCCCACCATTGATGGCGAGGCGAGCAGTCGGGCCCGCATTGCGTCGTCGGGGCTTTCTCCTTCAGCTACCATTCCCCGCATTGCGCCGCGCTCACGCAGATGGCGGGTGAGGCGACGGGTGTCGATGTTCTCCAGGATGGGTACACCAGCCGCGCTGAGCCAATCGTCGAGAGTTCGGGTGGCGCGCCAGTTGGACGGGTGGCGGGACAGCTCCCGAACCACCACGCCGCTGATCTGCGGACGGGTGGACTCCATGTCGTCCTGGTTCACCCCGTAGTTCCCGATCATCGGCGCGGTCATAACCACGATCTGGCCAAGGTAGCTCGGGTCGGTGAACGTCTCCTGATACCCGGTGAGATTGGTGGTGAACACCACCTCCCCGAATGCGGGCTCGACACTCCTCGGCGTAGTGCCGGCGAACCAGGCGCCGTCCTCCAGCAATACAAAAGCGGGGCGATCGGTCACCCGATCGCCCCGGAGAATGAAAGGCTGCCGATCACCGCTTGGGCTGTGCGGGCGCTGGTGCGCCCTTGGCGGGAGTTCCGGCCTTGGATGTCGGGGATGGCGTCCCCAACGGGAGCGGGGCGGCCTGAGACTTCGGCGCGGCGTTGCTCGGAGCGTTATTAGGAGCCGCGCCGGCTTTGGGAGCTTCGGTCGAGGGCTCGGGTCCTAGAGGGAGCGGAGCCTGCTGTGCCGGCGCCGCGGGCGTTGCCGCCCGGAGCCGCTCCTGCAAGGCACTGGAGTTGCCGCTCCGGGGCACAAACGAGAGCACCAGCGACAGCAGCAGGAAAATGCCACCACACCACCAGGTCAGCTTGGTCAGGATGGTGACGGCCTGCCGGTTTCCCAAAACCGTTTCGGTCCCGCCGCCGCCCAGAGACGCCAATCCGCCGCCCTGGCCCGCCTGCAGCAGGACGACCACTGAGAGGAGCAGCGCATCGAGCGCGAGGAGAGCGACGAGGAAGGTGAACATGGTGGTGATTTTAGTCTGCTGTGGGAGCGCGGTCAACTTGTCTGGAGTCGGGAGTCAGGAGTCGGGGCGGTCTGAGAGCAATAGATGTGACCAGCGTTGGAACGATGTCCGAAGGAACCTGATGAGCACTACCGTTCATCAATGGGAAATTATCGTGACTCGCGGTATGGAAACGCGCTCACACGTTGGCGCTGGGAGTATATCGTTGCACTGCTTCATTTCCGGACCGAGACCGTTATGCACTGGCGGCCCAGCTGAGACGCGCGGCGGTTTCGCTGATTTCAAATATCGCTGAAGGAGAGGGCCGGCTAGGAGATCGTGAGCTGGCCCGATTTCTCAAGATCGCACGAGGATCCGTGAGAGAGATCGAATGCCAGTTACTGCTATCGCGGGATCTGGGTTACCTACCCAGAGAGACATGGGCAAGTCTGGACAGAGATTCAGAAATCATAAGTAAGATGCTGAATGGCCTGGTTCGGTCACTTCAGAAGGCTTAGACGATGTGTCTCCGCCTGACGTCCGACTCGGATTCCCGACTCCCGACTCCCGACTCCCGACTCCTGACTCCTGACTACCTACTCCACCTCATCAATCGACCTCGGCCAATCCTGCTTCAGTAGCCGTGAAAGCGCCCGGTCGGCCAGAAGTCGCCCACCGGTTTGGCAGCGGGCGCAGTAGTTGGTCTCGTTATCAGCGTAGCGTATCCGCTGAACCGGAGATCCGCAGACTGGGCAGGGTTTTCCGAAACGGCCATGCACCGCCATCCCTTCCCGGAAGGCTGTGACCTTCTCCGGGAAGTGATCTCCGGCCTCCTGCCGCAGGCGCTCGATCCATTCCTTCAGGGTCGCCAGGGTAGCGGCGAACAGGGTCGCCACCTGCTCGTTGGTCAGCTTGCCGGTGAGCGCCAGCGGTGACATCCGGGCCCGGTGAAGGATCTCGTCGGAGTAAGCATTGCCGATCCCGCTGAAGAGCCGCGGGTCGGTCAGGGCGCGCTTGAGCGTGTGATTCTCTGAGCGGAGCCGGCCCGAGAAATCCTCGAGGTTCGCGTCCAGCACTTCCAGCCCACCGCGCTCAAACCCCCGAAGCTGTTCGGACCCGGCCACCAGATGAATCGAGGCTCGACGCTTGCTTCCGGCCTCGGTGAGCTGCAATGAGCCATGGGGGAACTCCAGCGTAGCGAGCACCAGCTTGCCGCCTGACTTGGCCCCGGGCGGCTTCCAGCGGAGCCGGCCCGCAATCATCAGGTGAATCACGATGAAGAGCTCGGCTTCACACTGCAGCACAATCCGCTTGCCCAGCCGCTGCAGTCCGGTCACTCGCTTGCCCTCATAGGCCGAAGGCGGAGGCTCTACCGAACGCAAGATGAAGGGGCTGCGAAAAACCAGGCGCAGCAGCTGCTGGCCCAGAATGCGGGGCGTCAGCTGCTCCAGGTACAAGGTGATGTCGGGAAGTTCGGGCATGGTGGGTGGGGGGCCGATGCACGGCCAGACCGAGTGCTGCGCTAGCTTTCTATCAGATCGAATCCGCCGGATGGTCGCACCTTGGCCTTGGAGCCCCGGTCGATCACCTCGGTCCAGCCCTCTGGACTCAGACTGGCGCCACCGACCAGGACACCATCGAGCTGTGGTCGGCTCAGCAACGATGCCACGTTGGCCGGGCTCACGCTGCCTCCATAGAGAATAGGGACTCGATGGCTCACCCCTTTGCGCCCCAGCTCCATCCGGATCAGCTCGTGGATCTGTGCCGCGTCATCCGGCGTGGCGTTCTTACCGGTGCCAATGGCCCAGACCGGCTCGTACGCCAGCACAACCTGCTCCCAGTCCTGCGACCGGAGCGCGGCCAGCACCGCACCCAACTGCCGCACGATGACGTGCTCCGTGCGCCCCCCGTCGCGCTCGGCCAGGGTTTCTCCGACGCACACCAGTGGAGTGATTCCGGCGGCCAGCGCGGCCCGGGTCTTTCGCCCGACTTGCTCGTCGGTTTCCCCGAACAGGTGACGGCGCTCCGAGTGACCTACCAGGGTCAACCTGGCTCCTACCTCTGTAACCATCGGAATGGAAATGGCCCCGGTGTATGCACCTTTGGCCTCCCAGTGAACGTTCTGGGCGCCTACGGTCACGTCGGGACGGCCCTTCAGGGCATCAGCCAGAGGAGCGATCGACACCGCCGCCGGAAAGAACCAGAGTTGCCTGCCCTCCATCGGGGACGTAAGCGCCAGGAACTTTTCGGCAAATGCACGCGCTTCGGCGGGACCATGATTCATCTTCCAATTGGCCGCAAACGTGAGCTGTCGAGCCGTCATGATGTTCTTTACACTCCGTCTAGTGCGGCCACACCCGGAAGCTCCTTGCCCTCGAGAAATTCGAGCGACGCCCCGCCTCCGGTAGAGACATGGGTGATCTTGTCGCTGAGCCGGGCCTGCGCCACGGCGGCAGCGGAATCACCGCCGCCAATCACCGTCACTGCCCCGTTCGCGGTTGCCTGGGCCATGGATCGCGCCACTGCAAGAGTCCCGTGGTCGAAGGGCGGTGTTTCGAACACGCCCATCGGGCCGTTCCATACCACCGTTCCGGCCTTCTCGATGCTGGTGGCGAACCGCTTCTCCGTGGCGGGATCGATGTCATAGACGGCCCACCCTTGCGGGACAGCGTCGCGACGAACAACCCGCGTCTCGGTGTTGGGCGATAGCTCGCGGGCTACGACGCCACCCTCCGGCAGCACCAGTTTGTTTCCGGCCTTCTGCATCAGCTCACGAGCCAAGTCGATCCGTTCGGGCTCCACCAGGGAGTTACCGGTTTCGAGCCCCATCGCCTTGAAGAAGATGC
>JBJMPB010000094.1:0-8529 GCA_045803455.1 Gemmatimonadales bacterium
GACACCATCTGGCCCGCGGTTCGCGACCGCGTCGTTCCGCTGATCGAGGACATCCGGGTCGGCGATGTGGCTGATTTCAGAAACTTCATGGGCGCGGTCATCGACCGGCGGGCGTTCACCCGGCTGAAGGATCATCTCGAGGCCGCGAAGCGGGATCCAGGTGTCAAGGTGCTGGCCGGCGGCGGGACGGACGACTCGGTGGGCTATTTTGTGCAACCCACCCTGCTTCAGGCAGAGAATCCAGCCTACCGCCTGATGTGCGAGGAAATTTTCGGTCCGGTCCTGACGGTTCACGTGTATCCCGCTGCCAAGTGGCAGGAGACGCTGAAGCTGGTGGATCAAACCAGTCCTTATGCTCTGACCGGGGCGGTTTTTGCCCGGGACCGGAGCGCCATAACCGAAGCTGATCGGGCACTGCGACACTCCGCCGGTAATTACTACATCAACGACAAACCGACTGGTGCTGTGGTTGGGCAGCAGCCGTTCGGGGGAAGCCGTGCCAGCGGGACCAATGACAAGGCGGGGTCAATCCTGAACCTCCTTCGCTGGGTATCGCCCAGGAGCATCAAGGAAACCCTGAGCCCCCCGAAGGACTATCGCTATCCGTTCATGGAGGCGGAGTAGAACCTGGTGGGTCGCCGCTCCGCAGCGCTGGCTCTAACGGTGCTGGCAGGTTCCCGCGTCCTCGCTGCCCAAGCAGACCGCGCTGTCCTTCACTACGCCGTGCCGCAGTTGCAGTGCGCGCAATTCCTGGAAACTTCCCTAACCACCATTGTCATCCAGACTGGTCGCGGAAGCCGGGAGCAGACCGTCGAGCGAAGAGGGGTGTGGCAGTTCCGGGCGGAAGCAGAGAACACCGGCGTGGCGCTCACCGGCTGGCTGGACACCCTGGTGATGCTCCGACGCTCTCCCGAGACCACGATACGTCCGGACACCGATGGGTTGATTGGCGGCCGCTACCGTGGAGTTCTCCGCCCGGACGGAAAGTACCTGGCCCGAGTCCAGCCGTTCGTTCCGGGAGAGGTGGCCGAAGTCTCGGATATGGCAACGGCCCTGGACGATTTCTTTCCCGAGCTTCCACCGGCTCCGCTGCACCCGGGTGAGACATGGGCCGACACGTCGGGGCTACGGATTCGGCGGCTGGCGGACAGTGCATTGTCCGGGGTGCCGCTGTACCGCTACGCGCTCGAGACCACCCGGAAAACCAGGAGCGTTCCAGTCAAGTACGACACGATACCGTTGACGCTGGAGCAGATCAGCCGAGAACGAGGGACTTTCGTCTGGCATCCTACGCTGGGGCTAGTGAGGCGGGACCGCACGATCGTCGTGGAAACCAGCGTACCGGCCAGCCGGGCGGTGCCGCAGCCGGTGCGAGCACGGGTGGAGCAGCGGATCAGCGTGCACCGCGACCTGCGGGTGCCGCTAAACCGATGTGCCGAAAGTGGAGCTGCGCCTCAGACCGGCAGGGGAGCTTCGGACGGATAGCGATACTGGTAGTCCGGCAGGGCAGGTTCCTCCAGAGCATGGTCGACGATCTGCCGGAGGGGCGTCAGAGTACACACCGGGTCGGTATTGGCGGCGTCGCCCGTGAGGGCAAACGCCTGACAGCGGCAGCCACCGAAGTCCACCGCTTTCCGAGGACAGCTCCGGCAAGGCTCCTTCATCCAACTGTCACCCCGAAACAGCCCAAACGCCTCGGATTCCTGCCAAATCCAATCCAGTGAATGCTCGCGAATGTTGTCGAAGCTGAGGCCCGTGATCTGGGTGGCGCCGTGGCAGGGCAAGACGCTCCCGTTGGGTGCGATCACCAGATACAGCTTGCCCCATCCACCATAGCAGGCTTTGGGAAATGCCTCATAGTAGTCCGGCAGGACATAGGTGATTTGCATCCGACCCCGGTACCGCTGGATGGCACGCTCGGCGACTTCACGTGAACGCTCGACCTGGTTTCGAGTGGGTTGCAGCGTCGATCGGTTACGGAGGCCCCAACCGTAATACTGGGTGTTCGCCAGCTCGACCCGGTCGGCGCCGAGATCGGCGGCCAGATCGATGATCTGTTCGATCCGGTCCAGGTTGGCCCGGTGCAGCACGACGTTCACGGTAAAGGCAAATCCCAATTCGCGGACCAGCTGAGCGGCAGCCTGCTTGTGCCTGACCGACCGGACTCCCGCAATCCGCTCAGCCACCTCCGGGTCGGAATCCTGGATCGAGATCTGAATGTGCTCGAGGCCAATCTCCTTCAACCGTTCAGCCCGGCTCCGCGTGAGGCCCAGGCCCGACGTAACCAGTGTCGAGTAAAGTCCCACCGACCGGGCGTGCGCGGCCATGTCCTCCAGATCCTTCCGCAGCAGCGGCTCGCCTCCGGAAAGACCCAATTGAAGTACACCCAGTGAACGCGCCTCGCTGAATACCCGCTTCCACTCGTCCGTGGTCAGCTCGGCCTCGGCGCGCATCAGCTCGAGCGGATTGGAGCAGTACGGGCAATGCAGCGGGCAGCGATGGGTCAGCTCCGCCAGCAGGGTAGTCGGGCGGTCAGTCGGCACGGATCAGCTCCCGCTGGGCCATGATGTCGAGGTATTCGGTCACGTCGGCTTCCACATCGGCGTGGTAGCGCTCGTTCAGGATGGCAATGATGTCGCCCACGCTATGCGTCCCGTTACAGAGCTCCAGGATGGTGGCACCGGTATCGTTCAGAAGCACGGCCCCCTCGGGGTATAACAGCACATGCCGCTGCCGCACCGGGTCGAAATCCAGGCGCGCGAGCCGCCAGAGTTTCGGCCGGGAATCGGCAGTCAGAATCCTGGAATCCGCCTCCACCCTATGACTCCCGGTATGCATGATGGATGGTGTCGAT
Source organism: Gemmatimonadales bacterium (assembly GCA_045803455.1). GTDB lineage: Bacteria > Gemmatimonadota > Gemmatimonadetes > Gemmatimonadales > GWC2-71-9 > CAVVWJ01. The sequence goes on from JBJMPB010000094.1 coordinate 2,855, forward strand.
CATGACCCACAGCATCTCGAGCTTGAATGCCAGCGCTTCAAACGCGCGGCGTTGCGTGTCGACCGTGGTGCAGTGCTCCTGAACCAGGGTGAGGCCCTGCTGGCTGTCCCGAGGAGCCTGAACCAGACGGCTTCGGAAGTATGCCAACCCCTCCGGGTTCACCCATGGATAGTGCTCGGGAAAGGCCGCGATCCGGCTGCGCATGAGTCCGGGGGCAAATAGCTCAGTCAGCGAGGAGGCCACGGCTTCGATCCAGGGCCTGGTCTTGCAGAAGGTCACATACGCTTCGGCGGCGAACCGGACCCCGGGCAAAACGTGCCGTTCGTCCTCCATCTCCGCTCGGGGAACCCCCACCGCCTCGCCCAGGCGAATCCACATTTCGATGCCGCCCGTTCCCGCCTCGATGCCGTCATGATCCACGATACGCTGCATCCAGGCGCGGCGGACATCGGGAAGCGGGCAGTTGGAGATAATGGCCGCATCCTTCCGGGGGATCGCGCGCTGATAAGCTAGTCGGTTGGCCACCCAGCCCTGCAGCTGGCGCGGCGTGAGCCGTCCCTCATGCATGAGCTGATGGAACGGATGGTGAGCGTAGTAGGAGGTGCTGAAGGCGCGAAGGCTCTCGGCCAATGCCCCGGGAGATAGCGGCCTGGTGAGCGCAGGAATCGGCGGCGGCGGTGGAGCAGCCAGCTCCGAGGGGTTGAGGGCAGTGGTCATGGTCACAGGGTAAAGCTCATCCCGTCCGCTCCCACCAGAATGCCCGCCTGCTCGACGGCTGACCGCTGGGGCGAATCCTCCAGGAGCATTGGATTGCTGTTGTTGATGTGGGTGTAAACTCGGCGCGTGTTGATGGCCGAAAGCCGGGCCAGACTCCCATCCGGTCCGGATACCGGAAGGTGATCCATCTCCCGGGCGGTTCGATCGCTGATACCCAGTTCGATCAGCTCGTCGCCGCTCCAGAAGGTCCCATCGAAGAGGACCAGATCGGTTTGCTCCAGCTTCTCCAGCAGCGACGGGCTCAATTCACCACACCCCGGGACGAAGGCGCAACGTCCACCGGTCGCTTCGTCTCCGATGATCAGCCCCACGGTGTGCCCTTTGGCCGAGGTGGAGGCGAATCGAGGCGGGCCGGCCGGCACCTCGATCGGCTCGACCCAGAGGCAGCAGGTCTTGCCATCGCGATAACGGAGGGCTGTGCGCTTGCCCATTGTGAGCGGGGTGACAGTCACGTCGGCAAAAGCCCGGGTGACCGGGAGGAGCCGCGAATCATCCTCCAGGATCGACTGGACCGCTCCGGTCGAGTAGAGCTGCAGTGACCGAGCCTCGCGGAGCAGCACAATTCCCAGGGTGTGATCGAGCTCGGCGTCCGTAATCACGATTCCCTCTACTGGCACGTGGCGCACACCGCCTGGACGGAGCCCGGGCAAGCAGGCCAGCTGGGCGCGAACATCGGGTGAGGCATTCAGCAGAAACCAGCGCTCGCCATCGGCGCTGACCGCGGCCGATGACTGGGTGCGAGGAATGGCTCGGTGGGGTTGGGACCGCCCCGAGCGGCAGATGGGACACCAGCAGTTCCACTGCGGAAATCCTCCGCCAGCGGCGGTACCCAGGAGAACGACGTGCAAGTTTGACAGCCGAAGGGCCCGCTTACGCGAGCCCCTCAGATACCGCTGTGGTTAGAGCGTCGCGACGTATGCAGTCACTTCCATCGTGACGGCTACGACTTCCGCTTCAGGCTTGGTCCAGGTCATCTCGTGCTCCAATGGGTAGTAAGTAAGCCGACATCGATACTGGGTTATCTCACCCAGCCGGGCCGTCGCGAGACCCGACAACGAAGCGGGTAAGGCATTGGTTGTGCCACTTGGTCCAGGCTTCCTGGGGTCCAGCTCAACGCTATGTCAGAACGAAGTTTGGCCGTGGCGCATCGGATTCTGCGGGAGAGGCCTTGGTGGGGGAGAAATCGTCAGATTGGGTGATATCACCCACCCTGAAGACCAAATTTCTTGAGCCGGTATCGGAGAGTGTCCCTGGTGATTCCCAAGCGCTGGGCCGCCTTGGTCTGGTTCCCCCCGGATTCACGCATGGCGCGCTCGATCAGACTCCGCTCCCACTGGGTGAGGTCGCCGCCAGCAGGCTCGGCGGCAGGGCCGGGGGGGGCTTCCTGCGCCGGGACTACGCTGGCTCCATCTGAACCGTCGCCGGCCTGGACCGGGGTGGCGAGCGACAGGTCATCGACGGTCAACATGTGATTTCGGCTCCAGAGCACCGCCCGTTCGATCACATGACTGAGCTCGCGCACGTTCCCCGGCCAGGGGTAAGCCATCAAGGCATGGCGAGCCCGGTCGTCGATCCGCCGGGCCCCCTTCCCATACTTGCTGCTGAAGCGGCGCAGGAAATGTTCGGCTAGCAGGGCGATGTCCGCTCCCCGCTCCCGGAGTGGCGGCAGGTGGAGCAGAATTACGGCCAGCCTGAAATAGAGATCTCCCCGAAACAGATTCTGCTGCACCTGGCGCTCGAGGTTCCGGTTGGTGGCCGCCAGGATCCGCACATCGATCCGCCGGTCCCGGATGCCGCCCACCCGGCGCACCATTCGCTCCTCGATTGCTCGGAGGAGCTTGCCCTGCAGCGACAGCTCGAGATCTCCCACTTCGTCCAGGAATATGAATCCTCCCTCCGCCGCCTCAAACAACCCCAGCTTGGATTCCTTGGCATCGGTGAAAGCGCCGCGTTCGTGCCCAAACAACTCCGCTTCCATGAGATTGGCTGGCAGTGCCGTGCAGTTCACGTCGATAAAGGGCTTGCCGGACCGGCGGCTCAGCTGGTGAAGGGACCGGGCCACCAGGCCCTTGCCGGTGCCAGTCTCGCCGGTGATCAGGACCGGCGGGGTCTCATCAAGCTCGGCCACCTGGCGCACCTGATCCATCACTGCGAGGATCGCGGGCGACTGTCCCAGCAGTCCGGTGAGGGGAACCTCGTTTGCGGCCCGCCGGCGATAGTAGGACAGCTCCTGCCGGAGCATGGCATTCTCCCGGGCGCGATCGGCCAGGAGCTTCAGCTCCTCGAGGTCGACCGGCTTCTTCATGTAGTCGAAGGCGCCGAGCTTCACCGCCTCCACGGCTCCTTCGATGGTGCCGTATGCGGTCATGATGATCACCGGAATGGCGGGATCGAACTCGCGGATGCGGCGAAGGAGGTCGATTCCGCTCATACCGGGCAACCGCACGTCGGTGAACACCACGTCAGGCCGGAGGGTCTGAACCAGCGCCAGCGCGCGCTCCCCATCGTCCGCCACCTCCGCCTCGTAACCGGCTTCGGCGAGGAAGGCCTTGACCGCGCGGGCCAGGGTTCGCTCGTCGTCCACGATCAGCACCGTGCCGCCGCTGGCCGTCATACCATTGCCTCATTCCGCACTGCGGCCGGGAGCCATACCCGAACGGTGGTGCCACCTGGCCGACTCAGGATCTCCAGCCGGCCACCGTTTTGCTCGATGTAACGCTTGGCGATAGCCAGACCTAACCCGGTTCCGTCCTGGCGGGTGGTAAAAAAAGGCTCGCAAACCGAAGGCATGACCTGGTCCGGGATTCCCGGTCCGGTATCGGCGATTTCGATGGTGACCTCGGAGGCCTGGCTGCCGTTATTCGCCGGCTGCCTGGCCGAGATTCGCAGCGTTCCGCCGCTCGGCATGGCATCCAGGGCGTTGGAGACCACTTCGAGCAGAGCCTGCTCCAGCTGCATCGGGTCGACCCGGACCTGAGGCAGCAGGGGCGGGAGATCCAGCGCCAGCTCCACCCCGCGCTCGCGCAGCGACTGGGCAAAGGCTGGTAGCAGGCCTTCGACTAGGCGGGGAACATTTTCCTGAAGCGGGCGATACGGGGCCGGGCGAGAGAAGCTCAGCAGATGACTGATTCGCCGGTCGAGGCGATCCACTTCGTCGATGATTGCGGTCAGATGTTCCGTGGCGGATGGTGCGTCGGGGTGGCGGCGGACCAGCTGAGCGGCGGCTCTGAGGCTGGCCAGTGGATTGCGGAGCCCGTGAGCCACCGCCGCCGACATCTCTCCGATGGAAGCCAGCTTCTCCGATTGCACCAGCTGGGCCTGGGTCCGCTCGAGTTGGGAGATCTTTGTCTCCAGCTCCGTGTTGAGCCGGAGCAGGTCGCTCCTCGACTGGCGCAACTTGTCCGTCATGTCGCCGAAGGCATGCGCCAGCGCTCCAACTTCGTCGCGAGAGCTGGCGGTGACCGGATGATCCAGCTGCCCGGCGCCGACGGTGGCCATGGCTCCGGTAAGCTCTCGCAGCGGCCGGGCCAGGCTGCGAGAGATCAACCAGGAGGCCAGCAGCCCGCCGATTAGAGACAGGATCAAGGTCAACAGCAGGATCCGTTTTTGTCCGGCGAGAATCTCTTCCAGCCGGGCATAGGCTCCCCGCACGCTGGACTCGCGCGCCTGCCGATAGATCTCCCGGTTCAGCTGAGTGAGTGCGGGCAGCAGGCGTCCCTTCAGCTCATGCTGGGCGGTAGTGAACGCCGCCTGCCTCCGTCCCGAATCGTAGAGCCGGAAGATGCTGTCGGCCGCCGTTTGGATCTGCTGCTGAATGCCGCGGACGCTCTCAGCCAGGCCCATCTCCTCCGGACGCAGCTCGGCGGCCCAGCGTTGCTGCCAGTAGTCTACCACCTGTCCCGTCAGTCGGAATTCGTTGCGTGCGGTTGGATCCAGGCCGCTCAGATACCGCCAGATGACCTCGCTCTGGTCGAACATGGCGGTTTCCAGCTCGGCATAGGTCCGGGTGCGAGACATACTCTCACCCAGCGCCTGCAAAGCCCGCCGCTCCAGCAGATTGCTCCGAATGGCGCTGGCCCCGACCGCGAGAGCCGGCAGCGCCATGAGTGCAAATCCAAGCAGGAGTTTGCGCTGGAAGGTCACGTTTCTAAGCTAACCGATACTCCGGGGTGCGTGAGTAGGGCCTACGTTGTTCTGACAATGGGCGGAGCCACGGATGAACACGGATGGAAATGGTCTGAAACACTACGAGATAACACGGAGTGTCATCGGGAGTTTCTATCAGGTATACAAAGAGTTGGGCCAGGGTTTCTTGGAAGCGGTTTACGTAGAGGCCCTGACCTTAGTGCTCCGAACGGAGGGACTGTCTGTCTACAGAGAAATGCCCGTCAAGGTCTATTTTCGCGGACATGTAATCGGTCGGTTTCGGGCTGATGTTGTGGTGAATGGCAAAGTTCTGGTTGAGGTGAAGGCCCTGCCCCGGCTCGAACCGATGCATGGAGCACAAATACTGAATTACTTGCGAGCAACCGCGCTGGAGGTGGGCCTTTTGTTGAATTTTGGTCGCCGGCCCCAATTCAGACGGCTTCGATTTGATAACTCCTTCAAAACAGGTCAGCGCAACCGGCCCTGCCAATCCGAGGCTTACGTCTAACAGGGGGTATCCACTTTCATCCGTGTTCATCCGTGGCTGCTTTTACTTGGTCGCCGCAGTGGTGCCCGTGGAAGAATTCCTTCCCGTCTCTATCGTCAGGTCCACCGACATGCCTGGTCTGAGAGGCACCGGGGCACCTGCCGGCTGGTCCACGGCAATTCGCACGGGGACCCGCTGCACCACCTTGGTGAAGTTTCCTGTTGCGTTGTCGGGAGGCAGCAAGGCAAAACGGGCCCCGGTGGCA
>JBJMPB010000514.1:0-4078 GCA_045803455.1 Gemmatimonadales bacterium
ACCCGATCGTGTGAAACATCCTCCCATCCGAATACACTCCGCCCTCCATAGGACGGGGAGCGCTGCCGCTCCTGCATAATCAAGCTCTCGACCGAGGGACCGGAGGTGTAGCGCTCAAGCTTTCGCGCTTGGTCATCCAGACGCTTCAGCGCACTCAGTTCTTCGTCCCGGCCGAGCTTGGCATTCCGGACCGCTGATTTCAGAACCCGAAGGGTTTCATCATAAACGCGAACGGGCACAGGAAACGGATGCCGATCCTTGCCGCCGTGCGCAAAGGCAAACCGCGCTGGGTCGGTGAAGCGGCACGGGGCTCCGTGCACGACCTCGGCCACCAGGGCCAAGGCACGGACCGTTCGGGCTCCCACCCCTGGAACGAGCAACAGCTCAGAGAAGTCGGTTGGGCCGCAATCGGCCGCCGCGGCCAAGTTGGCGTGCAAGCGCCGCACCAAAACGTCGCTTGGGCGGACCTCGTGGTGGGCTGGCATGACCAAATGCGGCAGCACGGGCTGCTCTGGATCCGGCACAGCAGGCCCGTCTCCCCGAGCTTCCAAGGCCATGACCTCGCGCGCAATCCTGTCCGGTCCCAAGGATTGCAGAACCTCGAGCTGAACACGGCGGGACAGGTCCGCACGGTGGTCGGTGAGATTGATGATCTCGCCCTGCCCCGCTCCCTCAATGGCGGTGTGCGGCTCGTCAACAAAGCTCTTCAGCCCTTCGGACAGCCAATGATAGCGGCGAGCCTGCCGGCGCTCGCCGTTCATGCCCTGCTGAATGACCACCCACTGGCCGGCATCGGTCACCACGAACCCGTGCAGATAGAGATCGAAGCCGTCCTGCACGGCGGCGCTGTCCACCTTGGCAACGAGCCGGCTCGCCGTGGCGAGCGCGGCTCCATCGAACCCGACGCGATCTCCGATCCCGACCAACTCGTGAGGGGTCTGGCGGGAGTGTCTCCCGCGGCCGCCGCAGACGTGGATCCCGAGCTCGCCCGCAAGGGGCGTGAGGCCGCGCTTGAGTGCGCCGATGACGCTGGTGGTGATGCCAGAGGAGTGCCAGTCCATCCCCATCACGGCCCCGAACGACTGGAACCAGAAGGGGTGGGCCAGCCGGCGCAAGAGCTCGTCCTGCCCGTAATGATGGACAATGGCTTCGCTCAGAACCGCAGCGAGGCGGGTCATTCGGTCCGCAAGCCACTTGGGGACTCGCCCACCATGGAGGGGAAGGTCGGCGCTTCCGGCTCGTCGAGCCATGGATCGTCCTGGTCAGCGATAACCGACAGCACCCTATCACGAGACATCTGCTAATTGGATTGGACCGTTCGCAAAGGCGAAAACAGGTCCACAGGTGCCGAGTCCACGATGGAAGGGAGTCGGGCGGCTCCTTATAAGGCAGTGCACCTTTGGAGAGCTCCCGATCCGCTCTCTCATCCGATCACAGCTCTCCTGAGCATCAGGTCTACCAATGGCGACACCCGAGCTCATGACCCTCGTTATCGTCGACGCGCCCTGCGGCAAGCTGCAGGGCCTCAGCAAAGCCGGCCTGAACGCCTTCAAGGGCGTGCCCTTCGCCGAGCCGCCCGTGGGTCCCCGACGATGGGCTCCGCCCAGCAAGCGTCAGGCCTGGAGCGGCATCCGCGAAGCCGTCCACGTCGGGCCAGCCGCGTTGCAGGGCACAAGCTTGCTGGACCAGATCATCCCCGAACAGGTCGGCGCGCAGTCCGAAGATTGCCTCTACCTCAATGTGTGGACGCCAGGACTGGACGGCGGCAAGCGCCCCGTGATGGTCTGGATCCACGGCGGGGCCTTTGCGATCGGCTCTGGCGGCGGTCCCATGTACAACGGCGAGCACCTCGCCAGGCTGGGCGACGTGGTCGTGGTCACGCTCAATTACCGGCTCGGCAGCTTCGGCTTTCTCAACTTGCGCGACACCGTCCAGAGCCCTGTGTTGGCGAGCGGCACCGAAGGCATCATGGACCAGATCTGCGCGCTTGAATGGGTGCGCGACAACATCGCCAGTTTCGGCGGGGATGCAGCGAACGTCACCATCTTCGGCGAGAGTGCGGGAGCCTTGAGCGTCGGCTGCCTTCTTGGCTCACCCCAAGCCCAAGGGCTGTTCCACAAGGCCATCCTTCAGTCCGGCGCAGCCCACGTCGGCTACCCGCAAGCCAAGTCTGAACCAGTCGCCCGCGCGATGCTCGACCTGCTTGGGCTGGCTCCGTCGGATGGTGCGAAGCTCGCGTCCGTTCCAGCAGACGTGCTGATGAACGCCCAACGGACGCTCCTGACCGAGGTGCACCAGCAAGGCGATCCGCGTAAGCTCGGCATGATGCCGTTCGGTCCCTGCCTTGACGGCCATGTTCTCCCCGAGCGCCCGATCAGCCGCATCAGCCGAGGTTCGGCGGCCGGCGTACCACTCCTGTGTGGTGTCATGCGCGACGAGTTCCGGCTGTTCACCTTAGGCAATGCTGCCCTGCAGGCCCTGGACAAGGCTGGGCTCGAAGCCCTGGCTGTGGCGAGCTACGGCGTGGAGCCTGGACGTGCCCTGCTCAAAGCTTACAGCGATGGCTCACCTTTTGACCGCTGGAGCTCCATCCTCGGCGATCACCTGTTCCGTATGCCGGCCCTTGCGCTCGCCGAGGCGCAGGCGAGCCACGCTCCGTCGTTTGTCTATCGCGTGGATTATTGTTCCCCGATCCTGGACGGCGCCTTCCGGGCCTGTCACGCGCTCGACATCGGACTGGTGTTCGGCACCTATGCTGTTGCGCCCTTCTTCGGCACGGGACCGGAGGTCGAGACCGTGTCGCGAGCCATGATGACCGCCTGGACCCGGTTTGCGCATACGGGTGACCCGACGTGGGATGCGGGGTGTCCTTGGGCCCGCTATGATGAGGATCGGGCGACCATGATCTTCGCAGGCGAGGGCGGCCATATGGCGCACGACCCTGACCGGCACACGCGGGAGGCCTGGGGACCCCTGCGCGATCGGGTTGGGTTCAGTTAAGATCCCCGCTCCCCTTCGTCGCCTCGTGGCGCGGTTTCACAGGCCGGCGCCTCTGCGCAGCCGTCCTCCTCTCGGCCTTTGCTCAGGGCCGCAAGGCCCGATGCGCTCATTGCCCAGCCGGGCTGGGCCGCCGCGATCCAGCGCACCGCCGCGCGGTACTTTCCAAGCCGCGGGTCCGACGCCGCCCGCTTGCAGACCTCCTCCGCCAGCAAGGTCCGGTCGAGCTGACGCGAAGGCAGGAGAGCACGGGTTGGCCACGCCTCCGAACGCCGCTCTGGCCCGTCTGTCTGCTGCCGCACCGGCCTGCCCTGTCCCTGCTGTGCCCCCTGCAGGGCTCCGTTCAACGCGTGGGCGGCTTGCGTCAGAGCCGTCACGAGGGCGAGAACATCCGGCGGCGCCGTTCGGGGGACTTCGGGCGCCAGGGTCTCGCTCGCGTCACCGCGCGCCGACGCAATGGCATCGTTCCGGCTGGGAGCTCGTGCGCGGCCGTGCGTCTGCCGAGCGATCGGCCGGGCGGGATCGGTCCTGTCGGAGAGGCCAGCCTTGATCGCCTGGGCGATGCGAACGTGCAGGTCATTGGTCGCATCAAGCCGCCGGAGGGTGAAGTTACGGCCCTCGACCCGCGCCACCACCGTCCGGTTTTTCTCCGTATTGTCGTAGACTGTCGTGACGTCCGCGCGCGCAACCAGCCCGGGCAGGTTGTCGAAGCTGCGCTCGTAGCGCCGCCGCACGTCCGCGGGCGGCACGAACCGCCCGCCCGCGGCCGTGCGCTGGGCCACGCGCCCGATGGCGAGGTCTGCGCTCGGCACGGCGACAAACACAGCCTCGATCGTGTAGCCGGCGACCTTGGCCCGGTCGATAACCCGCAGCGCGTTGGTCCCGGCGAGCGTGGTTTCATAGACCACGTCCCGCCGCTCGTGGATCAGCGCCGCGAGCTGGGCCAGCGTCTCGCGCCCGGCCGCCACCGCGGCCGCCTCCGGGGCCCCCGGGTCGATGTCCCGCGCGTGGTTGTCCGCATTAGCGAACGGGCCGTCAAAGCCTGCCTGACGCGCCAGCGTGGACTTGCCGGCCCCGTCGG
>JBJMPB010000264.1:0-2669 GCA_045803455.1 Gemmatimonadales bacterium
GAGGGTCAGGTTCGTCACCCAGGCGAGCCACGTCGCGCTGGGCGACCTGGATTCGGCCCGACAGCTCAGCTCCCCAGGTTACCAGCGCCGCCGAGCTGCCGGCGACGAGGGCGATTCCGCTGATCGTCGCCCAACGGGGCGCCGGGAGTGTGACCAGCAGCAGCGCCGGAGTCCAGAGGAACGTGTACCAATCGGGCCAGGCCCCCCGCGGATTCCAGACGTACATCCCGATCACAGCAGCCGCGAAGGCAATCCCCACCCCGGCAATGATTCGCCAGCGAGTGTGACTCTCGGGCCCGTTCCCCCGGAACAACGAAGCGGCCAGCACTATCAACGCGGACGCTGCCACCAAAAGTGTGAGCTGCCAGGTCAGCCACAGTGTAACCGAGACGCCCTGGGCGGGTGGGGTAATGCCTTTACCGAGATTGCTGATGAGGTAGGGCGACGCGAGCAGCAGAATCGCCCCCAACAGAACGCCGTACCAGCGCCGCGGCAAGCGCCGGCGCCAGAGCCAGATCCCAGCCATCGTCAGCAGAACGCCGGAGAGCGCCAGGACCCCGGCCGACGACGAAAGAGGCCCCAGCAGCGGCCGAAAGAATGTGGCCGGCGAGAAGAGCGGTTGCAGTCCGAGCGCGGGGCCGAGCGGTGCGCGGGCCACCAGCCACAGGACCAGGCCAAGGAGGAGGAATCGTTCGAGCGCTCCGGTTGCAGTGGCGAGTGCCAGGATCAAGGTCAAGAGAAACAACCAGAGCAACACATGGCTGGATCGGAGGAACACCAGCTCCTTGGCGGCGCCCTGCTCCGGTGGGATAGGCTGAACGCTGAAGAGCAGCCGGGAGCCTGAGGTCGTGGGCTCCTCGTAATCGAACACGTCGACACTCTCTGGCGCGGTGCCGGAGGGATACACCGCGAGACCCACCTCGGTCCGTTGCCGAAACAGCTCGGCCAGGCTTCGGTTGCGATCGGGGACCGCTGGGTGAGCCCAGATCAACACGCCGGCCACCGCGCTGCGCCCCTCGGCTGAGTGGCGCCGGGCCTCCAGCACGACGTAATATCCACTCGTCCGGGCGGCGAATGAGTCGCCGTCAGCGCGCGGTAGAAGCCGGTGCCGGCCGGCCCAGGCCCAAGGCTCGCCGGAAGAGTTGAACACCGCCACACTCATTTCCGGCCCGGCCGAGGGCACCAGCCGGCCCAACTCCTTCAGCGCCGCGTCCTGGGTCCTTGCCGGACTGGCAATGGCGGACTCGGCCAGTCGGTCGGCACGATGCAGAGCCGAATGGAGATCTGCCGCGAGATGTCGCGAGGCCGCGGTAACGCGTTTCTCTCGCTCCTGGGGCCAGCGGGTCTCGATGGCTCTGATCTGCCGGTGGCTGAGGCTGAGCGCGGTTGCCAATCCGGCTAGCAGGATCAGGAGCGCGCGCTGACGCCACCCCGATAGAGGCCATAGCAGCGCCATTTCCGCTCCGACAGAGATCCAGGCAACCCACAGCCAGAGTCCGCCGGGCTGCCGCAGCCATTCGGCCACAGCCACTCCGGCGGCCACCACGACGAGAACCCAGAGCCGCCCGCGATGATTCAAGAGCGACACCCCTGGCGGTTAAAGGACATGACGCCCGGCGCTATCACCGAGCGGCTGCTGGAGCGGCCGACCCTGATCGTGCCGGTGGGAACGACGGAGCAGCACGGTCCCCACCTCCCGCTGGGCTGCGATACGATCATCGTGGACCGATTAGCCGACGATCTGTCGGAGAAGTTTGGTATCGCGCGCACTCCTACTGTCGAGTACGGCGTGCATGCCACGACCCGGCCTTACCCTGGCGGGGCTGCGCTCAGACGTCGAACACTTCACCGGGTCATGAACGAACTTATCGAGTCCTGGGAGGAGGGGGCAGGCGTCCGCGAGTTCTTCATCATCACCGCGCAGTCGAGCGAAGCACACCTGGAAGCGCTGAGTGCCATCCGTACCGACGAAGCCACGGTGCAGGTGGTCGACATCTTCAGCATCGAATTCGGCTCTCTTCTGGAACGGCCGGCGCCGATCCAGGGTGGCGAGCTTGATACTTCCCTGCTCCTCTTTCTGGCTCCGCAGCTGGTGCACATGGAGCTAGCCCGGGACTTCGATCTACCCCCGGAGATGTTATCTCGATACCGCCCCGGAGACAGCCGGCACCTGCCACCGGGCTCCCCCGGATCGGTAGGTTATCCCAGTCTGGCCAGCGCCCAGAAGGGTGAGCGCCTGTATAGATTTATCGTCGACCGAGTCAGCACCTGTCTAGAGAGATCCTGACGAACGGAGAAGCCATGCGCCTCGCCGCGGTTCTACTCGTGCTCCTGCCGGCCGCTACCGCACGGGCTCAGGATTCACCTGGAACCAAGCTCGTTATCCAACAGGGAGGACGGGAGATCGGTCGAGAGGAATTCACGCTCAGCCAGGGTCGCGGCCGGGGTGCTCCAGGCACCAGTCTCCGCGCCACCGCAAGTTATCCAGCAAGCAACCCCACGCTGCGTTTGGCCGCGACACTCGACCGCACTCCGGAATCGGCTCTGGCCAAGTTTCAGCTCGATGTCGAGGGGCCCAATGGACCGACCGTGATCCTAGCGGCCGGCTCGGGAGCTCGGCTGATCATTCGAACCGTCGCCAAGGGTTCCGAGGCGGGCCGAGAGCTGCC
>JBJMPB010000284.1:0-2613 GCA_045803455.1 Gemmatimonadales bacterium
CTTGCTTGGCCCCTCACCCAATCCTCGTGCCCAACCATGTAATAGGGCGAGAGAGGATGACCAGTCTGACTGGTGGGCATATGGAAGATTCCCGTTTCTTCGTGTCCCGGCGCCACCACAAACCGCTCCGACGCTCCCGTAGTCGGACTCGCCACTCGAGGTTGATAGAGGTCTCCCGGCTGCGCAACATTCGACGGGTTGAGCAAGAGGGACAGTCCAGGCACGACGCGCGTTAAGGGATGTCGGATCTCAGACCTGTTGGCCGCGCCCCAGGTGAAGGCGCCCAGCCGACCTCCTGCCTGGGAGGCCACTGCCGACAACGTCTTTGCAATCCCGGCGTCCGCGACGGCATCCCAGTTCTGGTAACCAGGTGGCACGAGATGAGCCGGCTCATCTGTCAGCAGGCGCCACACCGGCTCGTCGGCTTGCTTGCTCGTGATCGGACGAGGAGGCTGACCACGGACTGATCCAGGCGCCCCTGCCCGCATGAGAGGCGTGTAGGCATCATAGACTGCCCCGATCAGTTCCGATCGAAACGTCCTGACAAGGCGGTAGCCAATCGACTCTGGGGCTGCCCGCCCACCCCAATTCTCCACCTCTGGGATCAGCGATGCGTATTGCGGATGTTCTGCACCGGCCCGGAGGTGCTTCAGCATCAGTCCCTGCCACCGCTCCAACAACACTCCACGATCATCCAGCTGGATCGCCAGCATATCGTGTTCGTCAAACCGCTCCTTTGCCAACAACCGGTCCCTGATCTGGCGAGCCCGGGACCCGTGGGCATAAGCGCCAAAACCAAGCCTCCCCAGCGCTGCGCCGCCGATCACCCGGCTGTTGGCGGTCCAGATGCGCTGGTTCTCGGGGTTGTAGACAACCGGCACGTCCTCTGGCGCAAGATATCCGTTCCACCCTTTGCTGCCGTCAGCCCAGGATACCGGCAGTCGTCCATCAAATCCAAAGCGCCGTGGCAGCGGGGTGGTGACCGTCCAGCCGATATTGCCCTGCGCGTCGCCGACAACCAGATTCTGATGGGGAATGCCCAGCCGATGGGCGATGCTCAATGCCCCCTGTGCCGTCTCAGCACGCTCCAGCTCCAGCATGCTGCGCAGGTTCACCGCAATGGGATCATGCGCGATCCAGCGATACGCGAGTTTACGGCCCTGGTGATCGATGCCGATGACTGGGCCCCAGAGGCTCTCCTCGATCGACAGGATCTCGCATGTCGCACCTTTGACACAGATCCGCTCCTCCACGCGGCTGAGCGGTCGGGAGCCTGTGGGAGTGCGATACAGGGCTGCGTCTTCTTCAGCAGGCTCGAGGATCACGACGTCACTGGTATCGACATAGCTGTTGGTGAAGCCCCAGGCGACCTTGCCGTTGCTGCCAGCCACGATGGTCGGAGTTCCTGGCAGAGTCACGCCCGTCATATCCAGGGTGGAGCTGGCGTTCTCGTCCTTCAACACCAGTCGTGCCCGGTACCAGATGTTGGGAACGCGCAGGCCGAGATGCATATCATTGGCCACGATGGCGGCCCCGCGGGCGCTGAGAGCCCCTCCCACGGCCCAGCCATTGCTGCCCAGGCTTGCGGTCTCTCCGCTTCCGCCGTCTGTTGGTACCGGGTTGTGTGCTCTCTTGAGGGCATGGCCATCGGGCATGGCCGGCACCGGGAGGTTGGAGCCGTCCAGCGGAGCGTCCCACGATGTTCCCTCAGGAAACAGGAAAGCGGCCATTGGCGATCCGAGTGCTTCCTCCGCCTGAGTGCGCCGACGCTCCGTCAGGCCATCCGCCTCCTGCAGGTCGAAGTACATCGTGTAGACGGTCAGCAGGGTGTCTTCTGCCGTCCAAGGTGCCGGTGTCGAACGCAGGAGCATGTACTCGAAGGGGGCTGCTCCCAAGTCGCTCAAGCCTCGGTTGACTCCACCAACATAGGCGTCCAGGACGGCGCGCTCGTCCGGGGTCATTGCTGCCAAGACCGCTGTAGCGCGTGTGCGGAAGCGATGCAGACGATGCTCCCGGTCCTGCATCAGAACAGCGGCTCCAGCCAGTTCCGCCAGCTCGCCTGCGGCAAGGCGGCGTTGGCCATCCATTTGGAAGAAGCGCTCCTGGGCATGGAGGTAGCCCAAGACCCAAGCGAGATCGGCGCGGGTCCGTCCCGTCAGCGTCGGCACGCCGTGTGCATCGCGCGCCACGGTGACAGAAGCGGAGAGCTCAGATGCCGTGACGGTGCCCTCCAGCAACGGAAGGCTGGAGCGCAACTGCACCAGAGCCCAGAGGCTTGCAAGCACGACCAGGACGGCGAGGCCCCCCACGACCGCCAGGGCCCGGAGCATCCAAGGGTGTCTCAGCACACGGCTTTGGGCCATCCCATCGGCTCACACCTACAAGGGAACGAGACGCAAAGCTAAGGATGGAAAGGAGGCGAATTCTTGATCGCGATCATCTGTCCTAGCAAGCGAAGCGTGGTTCTCCTCGATGCATGCACCCCCGTGGTGACCATCAGCCTCGCTTGCGGTTTCGGGCCAGGATCACAGCGGCCCCAACCAGCAGCGCGACGAAGATGGCGATCCCGACCCACTCGAGTAGTTGCGCTACCCTTTCGGTACCAGGAGGCTC
>JBJMPB010000319.1:0-3377 GCA_045803455.1 Gemmatimonadales bacterium
CTGGACCAAAACCAGGAGCGGGAGATCCGGCTCTGCCCCGAGATGCACGAAGTCTCCCTGGCGAATGCGTGAGATCACCGCCTGCAGCCTGCCTCGTCCAATCCACACATTCCAGCTGAGCACCACCAAGCTCTGCGGTTCACCCCTGGACGGCTCCGCCAGGTCAAGGGCAACTGGCGCGCCGACATTTTGTCGCCAGCCCTCCAGTCTGAGCCGCTGGTCATGGTGGTGGTGGATCAGGGTGAATTCGGATGGGACAGCCAATGTCTACCGCGCGACCTTGAGCCGGTTGTTGACCTCCCGAACACCGGTGACGGAGTTCACGAGGTCCTCGGCCAGCCACCTGGCATCCCGGCTGTCGATTGTTCCGCTGAGGGTGACCTCGCCGCTCTCGACGTGCAGCTCGACCTCGCTGGCGTCCAGATCCGGACTATTGGTGAGCAACTCCCGGATCTCTTCGTAGATCTTGTCATCCGAGCGACGCTGGAACTGCGGTTCCCGTCCGGCTTGTGAGCCACCCGGCTTCCGCCGCTCCGACCCGCTGCGGCCATCCCCCAAGTCATCCGCAACTCTCCTTCGATAGTGAGACTATTATGCGAGCCCAGCGGCAAGGAAGGTAGAGGCCAAGCCTTGGCGCCACGTGTATTTTCTACCACTTCAAAGCCGTGGGAACAGCCACTCTCCTGGAGTCGACCTGATGAAGGCCTCAGACATTCGTCGCGGACACGTCATCTATTTCGAAGGCCAACCCTGTCGGGTCATGGAGTTCACCCATCGAACCCCGGGAAATCTGCGAGCCTTTGTCCAGGCTCGCATGCGCAACCTGAATTCCGGTGCCACGTTCGAGCATCGCTTCAGTGCCACCGAATTTGTGGAAGAGGCCCGGCTCGATACCAGGCAGATGCAGGTCCTCTACCGGGACGCCAGTGGCGTGCACGTCATGGACGCCGATAGCTATGACCAGTTCAGCCTGGATGAGGAAACGGTAGGAGACCAGGCTCAGTGGCTGGAGCCGGGCATGACCTTTCAGGCCGAATGGCTGGCCGGCCGCCCCATTGCAATCGAGTTGCCGGCAGTGGCTGAACTGGAGGTAGTAGAAACGGCACCGGTGATGAAGACCGCGACCAAGACCGCCAGCACCAAGCCAGCACGCCTGAGCAATGGGGTGATGATCCAGGTTCCCGAGTTCATCAGCGAGGGTGAACGGGTGCGGGTCAACCCCAGAGAGGGCGTCTATCTCGAACGGGCGAAGTAGCGCGGCCCCGAGGCGTTATCGCCGGTGACTAGATTGCCCAGCATGGACGCGATCGCAGCGATTACCTCCCGTACCTCCGTCCGCCGCTTCCTGGACCGGCCGGTGCCTCGACAACTGATCCAGCAGCTGCTCGACTGCGCCGTCAGAGCGCCCAATCACAAGCTGACCGAGCCTTGGCGCTTCGCGGTTCTCAGCGGGGCGGCGAAAGGCCGCTTCGCCGAGATCCGAGCGCACCACCGGCTGAAGCGCTTCAGCGATCCTGCGTCGCCCGAGGCGCAGACCGCGGCCGAAAAGGTGCGGCAGGATGCGCGAGTTACCCCAGCATATATCGTCGTCATGGTGGCGGTGAGCTCGGACGAGATCACCCGGGAAGATGATTATGCCGCGGCAATGATGGCCATTGCTAACCTCATGACGGCCGCCCAGTCGCTTGGGCTGGGCACCTATCTCAGAACCGGCGGAGTGATGCGCGATCCAGCCCTGCTCGAGCTGGCCGCCGTGCCCGATGGCTTCCGGGTGGTCGGAATTGTCTCCCTGGGTTATCCGGCCGAAGCGGATGCACCCCGGCGCCGGCGTTCGGCAGCGGAGCTGACTCAGTGGTTTGACTGATCCAGCAGCCGCTCGATGGCCTGGGCATCACGAATGGCAAAACCTTCCCAGTCGTTGTTGAAGTAGAGGTAGACCTCCTTCCCGGCATCGGCCAGCGACCGAATCTGACTGCTCCAGCTCTTGAGCTCCTGCCGGGTAAACCCTCCGGCCGGCTCCCGCCCTCGGTGCATCCGGATGTAGGTGAAGCTCGCGGTTGTAATACGATCTGGATGAAGCCCCCCACCAACCGGAATGCAGAGGGCCACGCCATGCTCGCCCAGCAGGCGATAGGTGTCGCTGCTGTGCCAGCTCGGATGCCGGAACTCCACCACCCACTGGCGCTCGGGTTCGAGCAGCTGAAGGAACGCGCCAAGGCGCGGAAGGTCGATCTGCTGGTTGGGCGGCAGTTGAAACAACACCGGGCCCAGCTTCGGGCCCAGCAGCTCCGCTCGCTCCATGAAGAGGGCGACTTCGTCGGCCACGTCCAGCAACCGCTTGATATGGGTGATGTAACGGCTCGCCTTGACGGCAAAGCGAAACCCCTCGGGCGTGACCTCGCGCCAGCGGAGAAACATCTCCGGGGTGGGCAACCGGTAGAACGGATTGTTCAGCTCGACGGTGGGAAAGCGGGCCGCGTAGTAGGCGAGCTCCTCTCGCTGTTTGAGCTTGAGAGGGTAGAAAACACCTCTCCGCCAGTGGCGGTAGACGTAACCCGAGGTGCCGATCCATACCTTCGCCCCACCGGACATGTGACAATATACCGTTGCAGCCGCGCGAGTTCGGGAGTAAAATTGCAAGCCCTCTCCCCTGAGGGGCCAAAACTGCCGGGGTGAGTCACGTCACTGCCCCAAAACCCGAGGGGTGACAGCCTTTGAGGGCTGGATGCCACAGGCCGGCCTGGCCGCGAAGGACGTGGGCCTAGGCCAGGACGACTTTTACATCTACTCGGAGGGACAGATGAAGACCGTACTCACAGCATTGGCGCTGGTCGCCGGAATAGCCGCCTGCAACAAGGGTGGTACGGATTCCGCGCGAGTCGGGGAATCGGCCGACACCATGGTCACTCCTCGGACCACGCAGGACACCACGATTGTGACCAGCGACACCACCGTGCGCGCGGACACGACCGTGAAGGAAGGCGATGTGAAGCGGCGGGACACCACCAAGCACTAGTCACGTCTTCGGGCGAGATGTTTCTTTGGCATCCGCCCGCCGGCGCCGGGTAACCGGCGCCGGGCGGTTTCCCCGCGGCAGTCGAAAGGCTTATCATTTCCCTCGTGTCCTCACACCCACGCTCATTGCGCTCCGAGCAGATCCTGCTGTTTGGGCGCAATTTTCTTAAACATCCCAAAATGCTCGGCAGCCTGATACCGAGCTCCCGCTTTCTGGTCAACCACGTGCTTTCCCAAGTGGACTGGAATCGGGCTCGGGTCTTCCTGGAGTACGGCCCCGGTGTGGGCACTTTCACGACGGAGATCTTGCGCCGGATGCGCCCGGACGCCGTGCTGGTGGTGCTGGAGACCAATACGGACTT
>JBJMPB010000356.1:0-5460 GCA_045803455.1 Gemmatimonadales bacterium
GCTTGCGGGGAGACAGTCCACTCGCCGGTCTCGTCGTCTACGGCGAGCAGGCCTTGAGCGAACATGGTCTTCAGCAGCTCGATGACGTAGAAGGGGTTGCCCGCGGTCACTCCGTAGATCCGATTGGCGAACCGCCGGGCACCCGTAGGCGTGCTCACATGGCCCATCTCATGGATCATCCGCCAGAGCTGTTCCTCGGTCAGAGGATGAACCACGATGCCTGCGGCCTGAGACTTGGCGCGGAGAACCCGACACAATCGCACCGAGGGTGCGTCTCGTTCCACTTCTCCCGCGCTCAGGGTACCCAGCCAGAGCACCGGGGCTTCTTCGGTCCGCCGAACCAAATACCGCAGCAGGTCGCAGCTCTCGCCGTCACACCACTGCAGGTCGTCAATGGAAACAACCAGCGGACGCTCCGCTGCCAGAGCGAGAATCACCTGCGCCACGCCCTCGAACAGCCGCCACGCGGAGGAGGTGTCCACCGGTGGCGGCAGCTCAGGTAGAGAGGGGAACCGCTGCCGTATTTCGGGCTGCAGGCGAGCCACTTCGGCCAGCCACTCGGGCGGGGCCCCGGCCAGTCCCGGCGTACTGAGCGCATCGCGCAGGATCTCCATGACCGGCTCATAGGGAATACCGGGTTTGGCATCGTAACCATGGCCCCGCAAGACACTGCCGGCATTGGCCACGGCCCAACGGAGAAACTCGTCGGCCAGTCGCGACTTGCCGACGCCTGCCTCCCCCTCGAGCAGCACGATCCTGCTCTGGCCTCGTTTCACCTCTTTCCAAGTTTCCAGCAGGGATCCCCACTCGTTCTCCCGCCCGATCAGGCTGGCCTCGAAGCTGGGCGCCCGAGCATACCACTCGTCCGTAATGGGACGAGCATTGATGGGAGAGACATCGGCTTCGACCCGACGAATCAGGTTGAGCAGTCCCCGGCTAGGCTCGCACCCGGTCTCCTGGAGCAAAGTCGCTCGGTACTGCTGGTAGCGTCCGAGCGCGGCGCCCCGGTCGCCGGCCAGATAGCGCGCCTCGATGGCCAGCCGCACCGCGTCGTCGGAGAGCGGCTCACCCGCAAGCCAGCGGTCGGCGATCGCGATGGCATCGCGCCAGCGCCACTGGCCCATTGCTTCCCGGGTCAGCGTGCTCAGGGCCTCCTGGTATTGGTGCATGAGGCCGCGCCGAGTCTCGGCGGCCCACTCTTCGAATCGTGGAGAATGACGAATGGAAAAACCCGAGAGGAAGCGCGGAATCTCTGTGGTGAGCGCAAGGGCCGGCTCCTGGGCCACTCGGCGGCGAAATTCGCACACCTCGCAATCGAGGGGGCCTTCGAGGCCTACGCTCGCGCGGCTGATGCGGAGCAGCTCGCCGATCTGACCCCGGAGGTGTTTCAGTACCTGCCGGAGGGATGCCCGCGCCTCGTCATCGGAGGACTCCCCCCAGAGGAGTCCAGCCAATTCTTCGCGGGTGTGAAGTCCCGATTCAAGAGCGAGATAGGTGAGAAGGCCGAGCGCCTTGGCACTGGGCTGCGGCACCAGTCGGCCCGTATCGGCACGGGCGAGTATCGGTGGACCAAGCAGAGTCAGGCAGACGTCTGCCACAGCAAGGGTCCTTTCGGGGGATGTTACAACCTGGAGAGGAAAACCTGGACGGGCAAGGGCCTTTTCACGATCGATTCACGATTGGTCGTCATATTATGCTACGATTTCAACACCCGACCCAAGGAGGTCACATCATGTCAGGCAACGAGACCTTCCGAATCAGCCTCACCCCGGAGCAGAAGGAACAAGTCCGTAAGGCCACCGGAAAAGAGACGGACACCATCGAGTTGAGCGTCGAAGAGCTGGAAGAGCGCATCGCACCGGTGACCCGGAGACGCACCTTTTGAAATTCACGGAACTTTCACGGAAACCGTGAAGATTGTGCCATCGTTTCGCCACACGCAGTCACACCACGCATAAACACCTTGCCGGAGGACATCATGAAAGACCAGAAAAATCAGTTCCGCATCGAGCTGACCCCGGACCAGAAGGATCAAGTTCGACACGCAACCGGCAAGGACGCGGAGGCGGTGGAGCTGTCGGTTGAGGAGCTGGAAGAGAGGATCGCCCCGGCGCAGCTTAACCCGCGGGGGCATAACCGCTAGCAGCTAATCTGGATCGAGGCAACGGCTGGGTTGGGTCTCGGCCCTCCCGGCTTCTCGCCCGGCGCCGGACCCTAGGGGTCCGGCGTCGCGCGTCTGGTGCATATAGTTTTCACGCTACACTTTAGAACGTCCTCACAAGTCCCGATCCCATGCCGGACATCATCAGCTCCCCCGAAAGCTCCATTGAAGAGCTCAGGGATGAGGTAGCCCGCCTTCGACTGATCCACACGATCGGCCTCGAGTTCAGCACGTCCCTGGACTTCGACGAGCTGCTCCCGCGGATCTTCCATCGCGTGCTGGAGGCGCTTGGCGCTGAGGGTGGGTCACTCTGGATCGCGGAGGATGAAGAGCTCTGTTGCCGACTGGCTGAGGGGAGAGCCGGCAAGAAGCTGGTCGGCGCCCGGGTACCGATCGGCACCGGATTCGTGGGTGATGTGGCCCAGCGGCCCAGAACCACGATCGTGACCCGCGCGGTGGAAGACCCCCGCTACCAGCCCGCCCTCGACTCCGGAGATGTTCTCGCCACCACGGTCATGGCCACCGCCATGGTCTCCGGCGGTGTCACCGTCGGATCGATTCAGGTAGCCAACAAGCTGACCGGCGACGGCATCTTCGATCAGCGGGACCGGGAGCTGCTCGAGGGACTTGCCGCCAGTGCCGCCGCTGCCCTCCGGAACGCACAGCTCCACAGCGTCGAAAGCCGGGCTCGGGACCTGGCGGTGCTGCTGGAGATCAGCCGGGAGATTACCGCAACCCTCGACCTCGACCGGGTGCTCCGCTCGGTAGTGAACCTCGCGTCTCAGGCCCTGCCGTTCGACCGCGGAGCAGTGGGTCTGTATCAGAATGGTCAGTGCGAGATCCGGGCGGTGGCAGGACAGGAGAAAGTGGACCAGGATGACCCCAAGCTGCAGGACCTGATAGCCCGGGCGGCGTGGGCGGCAGGTCATGGAGAGCAGCTCTATCTCTCCGATCGAACCAACACCGCCTCGGATGCCGAGCGGATGTTCGTCTCGATATTCGGCCCAGACCTGGAGTCTGACGGAGTCGAGAGCGGGCTCTACCTGCCGCTCAAGGATGAAGAGGGAGTCGTCGGGGTTCTGGTGTTCGAGTCGGGCAAGCCTGACCTGGCCACCGATAGCCAGCTCGAAGTCGCGGCCATTCTGGCCAACCAGACCACGGTCGCCCTTCGCAACGCCCAGCTCTACCACGATGTCCCCATGGTGGACGCGCTGGGAGCGCTCGCCGCGAAGAAGAAGGCACTGTCTTCCCTGCCCCGCCGCAAACTGCAGCTGTACCTGGCCGTTGCCCTCGTCCTCCTGGCCGCATTGACCCTGTTCCGCTGGCCCCTCCGGGTGTCCGGCAGCGGGGCCAGTTTCCGACCGGTTGCCTATGCTCCGGTCCGAGCGCAGGTAGCCGGCGTGGTCGAGCGGCTGCTGGTCAACGAGGGATCTACGGTCTCCCGCGGTGCGCCACTTGCGACGCTGCGCGCCACCGACCTCATGGCCCAGCGCGCGACCACGGCCGCAGACCTGGAAGCGGCCGAACGCTCCGCCGCGCTGGCGGCAAGCCGAGGGGATGCGGCAGAGCAGCGGATGCAGCAGATCCGCGGTGAATCACTGCGCCAGGAGCTGGCCTTACTGGACGAGGAGGTGGCTCTCACCACGGTTCGAGCACCAACAGCCGGTATGGTACTCACTCCTCACGTCGGCGAGCAGGTCGGCAGCTCGCTCGAGGAAGGTGACCTGCTGCTGACCCTGGGCCGGACGGACACGCTGGAGCTCGAGTTCGGGATCGATCAAAGAGACATCGCCAGGGTGAGACCGGGACAGACGACCCTGCTGCGGGTGGATGCGCTGCCGCAGCGCACATTCGACGCACGGGTGACCTCCGTCGGCCTGGTTCCCCTCGACAGCGGTTCCACGGTGCACTACCCGGTTCGGGCGGTGGTGGCCAATCCCCAGGGTCTCTTGAAGCCGCAGATGGCGGCATACGCCAGAGTGCTCACCTCACCCCAGAGTGCGCTCGATCGAATGCTCCGAGGACCGGGCCGGTGGCTCAGGGTAACATGGTGGAAGGTGCGTCCGTGAGATATCTCCCTCTGCTCGCCGGCCTCGTGGCTTGCAGTCAGCAGCCCGGCTCCCGTCCTCCAGCACGGGGGACGGAAACTGCGTCACTCACCGCGCAGGCGCCTGCTGTCGTCTCGGTGGACACGGTAACGCTTCAAGTCCCGCTCAGACTGCCATCGCAACTCTACGTGGAACACGATGCTGCGGTGTTCGCCCGATCCTCAGGCGTGGTCCAGTCCATTCTGGCCGATCTCGGTAGCCGGGTTCGAGCCGGCCAATTACTGGCGCAGCTGGAAACCACTGACCAGGAGATCGCGCGGTCTCAGGCGCGGGAAAAGCTCAGCAGCGCCCAACAGACAGTCGAGCGGCAGCGGGCATTGAAGGTGGCGGGTGTCGTCACCCAGGCCGACTCCGAACGGATCGAGAGCGAATATCGCGAGGCACTCCTGGATCTGCGGAAGGCCGAACGCGATCTCGATCTGACTCACATCACGGCACCCTTTGCCGGGAGGGTTACCGCCCGCTCGGCGCGGATCCACCGGATGGTCAATTCAGGCGATTCCCTGTTTCGGATTACGGCAATGAGTCCGTTACTCGCCGCTATTCGGGTCCCCGAGGCGGCCGCCGGAGAAATGCGCATCGGAAGCCCGGCTGACGTGGTGGGCCCGAACGGGGTAACCGCCTCTGCCCGGGTGATTCGAGCGTCGCCCGTGCTGGACGCGGGGAGCGGCACCCGTGAAATCATCTTGCAACTCGGCGAACAGGCTGGTGGCCTCACACCGGGCAACAACGTCACCGTTCAGCTGGGCGCAACCCGTCGGCAGGTCGTGGTAGTGCCCCGGACTGCGGTCGCGCAGGACGGCTATGCTCTGATCTGGGATAACGAGAAGACGATCCTTCGCCCGGTGACCATCGGCGCCGAGCTGGGCGACGGAAGGGTTGAGGTGCTGAGCGGGCTCGCTGCCGGAGAGAAGGTCGTCCGGAGCGCGCAATGACGAGCGGCCCCAAGCTTCGCGACGATCTCGTGCTGGTGGAGCAGACGTACCGCGGTGAGCAGAGCTTTATCGTAAAGGATCCCGAGAGCCGCAAGTACTTCCGGTTCCGCCCGCTGGAGATCCGGGTGATGCAGGCTCTGGACGGCAAGCACACGCCGGAGGCCGCGGCGGACCTGCTTCGCGCCAATGGCGTTCCGGTATCGGCCGCCGCGGTGGAGAAATTCGCCGCCAAGCTGACCGGGATGGGACTCTGCCA